>NZ_JADBTF010000064.1:0-11795 GCF_020246295.1 Microcystis sp. M090S1
CTACCGCCGCCAGTCTCCACAATTTGGCAGAACTTTACAGAGTTCAAGGAAGATACAGTGAAGCCGAACCCCTCTACAACAGGTCTTTAGCTATCTGGAAAAAACAATTAGGGGACAACCATCCCGCTACCGCCGCCAGTCTCCACAATTTGGCAGAACTTTACAGAGTTCAAGGAAGATACAGTGAAGCCGAACCCCTCTACAACAGGTCTTTAGCTATCAGGAAAAAACAATTAGGGGACAACCATCCCAATACCGCACAAAGTCTCATCAATTTGGCTTTATTTTACCAGTCTCAAGATGATATTCCTCAAGCCATTAATTATCTCAGCCAAGGACTTGCAGTAGAAGAATACAACCTCTTAGAAAATCTAAAAATGGGGGATGACAAGCAAAAACAAGATTATATGGCAAAGGTTTTAGGGACGACTAATTCGGTGATTTCCCTCAATCTTCAAGCTGCACCCAATAACCCAGAAGTAACCCGTCTCGCCTTGAAAACTATCTTAGAACGTAAAGGACGAATTTTAGATGTTTCAACCAATAGCTTACAAATTCTCCGACAACGTACTGATGACCTCGAAAGTCAACAATTATTAACTCAACTGATTGAAGTTCGGACTCAACTATCTAACCTGACTTTTAAAAAGCCTGATGATTTCCCCTCACAAGAAATTTACCGTCAACAACTTGAAGAAGTTACCGCAAAAGCAAAAGAAATAGAGGGTAAAATCGGTGTTCGTAGTGCCGAATTTCGTAGCCTATCCCAACCCATTACCCTGGAAGGTATTCAAAAACTAATTCCTGCTGATGCTGCTTTAGTTGAAATAGTCCGCTATAGACCTTTTAATCCTAAAGCACCTGAAAATCAACGTTTTGGCATTCCTCGCTATGCTGTTTATATTCTCTATCCAAATGGTGACATCAAAGCCAAGGATTTAGGGGAAGCTAAACCGATTGATGACAAATTAATTTACTTTCGTGACAATCTTGCAGACGCAGAAACTCCTCTCCCTCAACTGCAAAAATCAGCGCGTCAACTTGATGAGACATTGATGCAGCCTATCCGTCAATTATTAGGCAATACTAAAACAATTCTGCTTTCTCCTGATGCTGCACTTAATTTAATTCCTTTTGAAGCTTTAGTAGATGAAAATAATCAATACTTAGTGGAAAATTATCATATTACCTATCTCACTTCTGGACGAGATTTATTGCGCCTTAAAGATAAATTTGCTAGTCAACAATCTCCGCTTATTGTAGCTGATCCTTTCTATGGTAAAGCAGGGGAAAAAGTCGCTCTCACTCGTTCCATAGACCTGTCTGAGTTTACTTTTCCCGGTCTTCCGGGTACAGAACAAGAAGCTAAAGCGATTAAAAATATCTTACCTCAATCCACTGTTTTAACGGGTTATCAAGCCACAGAAAACGCCGTCAAACAAGTTAAAAAAACGAATATTCTCCACATCGCTACTCATGGTTTTTTTAAACCAGAAAGCAATGTGCTTGAGAATCCTTTATTGCGTTCTGGGTTAGTTTTAGCAGGAGTTAAAATCGGTCAAAGTGCAGGAGATGATGGGGTTTTAACTGCTTTAGAAACTACCAATTTAAACTTAGTCGGAACCAAATTAGTTGTCCTTTCCGCTTGCGATACGGGGAAAGGAGATATTAAAATCGGTCAGGGAGTTTATGGATTGCGCCGTGCTTTAGTTATTGCAGGAAGTGAAAGCCAATTAATTAGCCTTTGGAAAGTATCTGACGATGCGACTAAAGATTTAATGGTCGCCTATTATGGACGCTTACAAAAAGGAGAAGGACGCAGTGAAGCTTTACGACAAATTCAATTAGGAATGCTCAAGGGTGAGAAGCAAAAACATCCTTTTTATTGGTCAAGTTTTATTCCTTCTGGTGATGCAACTTCGATGCAATTTGACTGATTAAGGGTTAGGAGTTAAACTTAGTGGTAAGATTATTGGTATCACAAACAATTACTAGGAGAGTCACACAATGGCAACATTTACAGAAAACGACCTCAAAGAATTAAAAGACTTTATTGTAGGACAATTCAAAGAAGTTAATGACAAAATAGACAAGTCATCTGAACAACTTAATGGCAAAATAGACAGATTATCTGAACAACTTAATAGCAAAATAGACAAGCTATCTGAAGAAGTGAATAACTTAAGAGTTGACATAGCAAATATTAAAGGAGAATTAACAGGCGTGAATAAACGACTAGATAACTTGGAATTTACTAATCGAATCATCTTTGTTGCTATTGTTGCTGCACTAATGGCAGGATTAGTTAAGTTATTTTTACCAAACCTTCCTACTAATCCTTAACTGTGATTCAAAAAGAAAACGGGTTTTTTGAAAAAACCCGTTTCCTGAAATCGAATTCAAAATAGGAAATAGCGTTGGGCCATGGGTAAAACCGTAGCCGGTTCACAGATTAATAATTCCCCGTCAGCACGCACCTCGTAGGTTTCGGGATTAACTTCCATGCGCGGCAAAGCGTCATTAAGCTTCATACTAGCCTTACTGATATTGCGCGTATTCGACACTGCCACGGCGGTTTTTTTCAGCTTTAACTTCTCAGGAATGCCCGCTTTCATAGCATATTTAGAAACAAATGTCAAGGAAGTTTTGGCGATCGCACCACCAAAAGAGGCAAACATGGGACGCATATAAACCGGTTGGGGTGTGGGAATACTGGCATTAGCATCGCCCATTTGCGCCCAGGCGATTAAACCGCCTTTCAGGACAATTTCCGGTTTTACGCCAAAAAATGCCGGTTTCCAGAGAACCAAATCGGCTAATTTGCCCACCTCGATGGAACCGACATAATCGGAGACACCATGGGTAATAGCAGGATTAATCGTATATTTAGCAATATATCGTCTTGCCCGCAGATTATCATTCTCTCCCGTTTCCCCGGTCAGTCTGCCTCGTTGTACCCGCATTTTGTGGGCAGTTTGCCAAGTGCGGATAATTACTTCTCCCACTCGTCCCATCGCTTGAGAATCGGAGGAAATGATACTAAAAGCCCCTAAATCGTGGAGAATATCCTCGGCGGCAATAGTTTCGCGGCGGATGCGGGATTCAGCAAAAGCCACATCTTCGGGAATACTCCGGTCTAAATGATGACAAACCATCAACATATCGAGGTGTTCCTCTAAGGTATTCGTCGTATAGGGACGCGTGGGATTGGTAGAGGAGGGTAAAACGTTCATTTCCCCGCAAACCCTGATAATATCGGGAGCATGACCACCGCCGGCCCCTTCCGTGTGATAGGTGTGAATGACACGATTTTTAAAAGCGGCGATAGTGGCCTCGACAAAACCGGCCTCATTGAGAGTATCGGTATGAATCGCCACCTGCACATCGTACTTATCGGCCACGCTTAAACAGGTATCAATGGCTGCCGGAGTGGTTCCCCAATCTTCATGGAGTTTTAAGCCAATTACCCCCGCTTTTACCTGTTCCGCTAGTCCTTCCGGCTGACTGCTATTGCCTTTACCCAAAAAACCCAAATTCATCGGGAAAGCTTCGGCCGCCTCTAGCATTCGATAGATGTGCCATTCTCCCGGGGTGCAGGTGGTGGCATTAGTTCCCGTCGCAGGTCCGGTCCCGCCACCAATCATCGTGGTAATCCCCGACGCAATCGCTGTCTCAATTTGTTGGGGACAGATAAAATGAATATGGGCATCAATCCCCCCTGCTGTCAAAATCATCCCTTCCCCGGCTAATGCCTCGGTAGCAGGACCAATAATAATATCGACATTATCTTGAATGTGGGGATTGCCCGCTTTACCGATTTTATAAATTTTGCCGTCTTTAATGCCCACATCGGCTTTAACGATGCCCCACCAGTCGAGAATTAAGGCATTAGTAATCACTAGATCTACCGCCCCATCTTCCCTAGAAATGGGGGATTGGCCCATCCCATCGCGAATTACTTTACCGCCGCCGAATTTTACCTCATCGCCGTAGCTGGTGAAATCTTTTTCGACTTCGATAAATAATTCCGTGTCTGCCAGGCGAACTTTATCTCCGACGGTGGGGCCGTAGGTTTCTGCATAGGTGCGGCGATCGATGCGATAATTCATAGGGGGAATTCTTGAAAATCGAGATCGATTATACGATCGATTTTCCGGCAATTATCGCTTTTTGGGGATTTTCTTCCATTTTTAATCTGGCTCGTTTTCGAGGATTTCTTTGGCTTTCAGTAAAGCTTGGCGATGTTCTTCGGTGACGGTGGGATATTTTAAACCAAGGGATTCCAGGGTGTGATAAATAACCGCCCCCACAGCTAAACGGGTAAACCATTTGCGTTCTCGCGTAGCGAGCGCGTTGCGACCAGCTGGGATAATATACCAAGGAGCCCATTCGGTACTGGTATGATTGAATACCTCCTCGTAGGCTTTCATGTAATCACCCCAAAAAGCTCTTTCTTTGACATCACTTTCGGAAAACTTCCAGTTTTTTTCAGGGCGATCAATTCTTTCTAAAAATCTTTTTTTCTGTTCTTCTTTAGAAACATTGAGAAAGAATTTCAGGACAATAACCCCATTGTTAACCAGATATTTTTCAAAATTATTAATCTCCTCAAAACGTCGCTGCCAAACTTTCTTGGTTCTGTCTTCTGGGGGGAGTTTTTGCCGTTCCAATAAATCTTGATGGACGCGCACGACTAATAATTCTTCGTAGTAAGAACGATTAAAAATACCGATACGACCCCGCTCCGGTAAGGCTTTATAATATCGCCAGAGATAATCGTGATCTAGTTCTTCGGCCGAGGGAACTTTAAAGCTAAATACCTGACAGCCTTGGGGATTTAAACCCGACATAACGTGTCTAATCGTACCATCTTTACCCGCCGCATCCATGGCTTGCAGATTAATTAACAGGGCATAGGTATCCTGGGCATAAAGTTTATCTTGAAACTCGGCCATTTTTTCGATACCCTGTTGCAGCAGCAGCGTGGCATCTTCTTTGGTAATGTAGTCTGGCTTAAACCCGGGATCGTAGTCTTTGTGTAGAGAAATTTCTTTACCCGGTGGCACTATTAAGGATTGTAAAAATGCTTGGCGATCAATTTTGCTGACCATGCTCTTCTCCTTGATTATTTTGACCCCTAAGATTACATTGTAGCACTTTTGCTCGGAAAATATCTAACCCTTGAACCGGCGAGCCAAGGATGAAGTGGCAAAAGTATATTTAAATAGCTGTCAGTCCCTAAGCAAAATTAATTACACATCTAAGCTGTCAACCGTTTATCAGTTATCGGTAGGAAAATAGAATATTAAGTGAGCAGTATTACAACAGTTATCTTAATGGTGAGGTGCGAAGTTTTCGTTTTGGGGAGTAGGTGGTCGATGTCAAAGTAGGTTACACTTTATCTTGATGAGAAACGCTGTAGATGTATTTTTACTTTAAAAAAAGGTTGATTGCATCAATAAGCTGCTTGAGTTGTTTAATCTTTTCAACTAGATGCAAATATATAAACTCATAATCTAGGAGACTAGCTATTTCTTCCACAGTCCTTTCGCTTTTATCATAGCTTCGTTGTATTAATTGATAAATACTGTCCAGCACTTGACTAGGATGTGGTATTTGTTCTACATCTAGGACATTTAGATCGAAACCTAAATTGTCTAGAATAAACTTAGATGTTAAACAACTATCTATTTTAGTCAGAAAACTGTATTCACCTAAAAACCAAGCTTCGATTTCCATAATCACTAAAATCATCGAAATGGGAATTCCCTTGTTCTGAAGTAAAGGTTTTAAAAATCCTTTAATGCCATTTTCTACCTTAGTTCTATTTTCTAGAGATTCGGGATATAGATCCCGTAAACCTAAATTTTTTTTATAACCATTATTAGTTAAACTATCATGTTGTTTTTTTATATCGGAAAGTACATGAGAATCACATCCGCAATCGTACAAAAGAATAAAGAAAGGAGCAACTTCGATAGAATTTGATTTTAGCGGTTCAATTTTGCGATTAGCTTTATCCCCGCGCACTTGATAAACTTCCACAGAAACTTTTTTGTATCCTGCAATTTCTTGAAGTAACCTGGTTATCAATATTCTTTCGGTCTGTCCTTCCACAAAAATCGCTAGTTTTTTCTGTAACATCAATCTATCACCTCCTCTGAATTAGGTTCCTGCAAGTAGTATTCACTAGCAAAAAAATCAAAGTTATTCAGTCCAATATGTTTAAACTGTTCAAATTGTTCGGGAGAATTAGCATAGTTATGTAATTTAGCGACTCCCGGTTGTCGTTCGATAACTGACCAATACTCAAGAGGAACACCATTCATGATATTCTCATCATTAGTGGTCATGATAAGTTGCACTAAGCCTGTTTTCGCCTTCTCAATTAAAAGTTTAATTATAGCTGAAGATCGTTGAAAATCCAAACCCTCCCCGATATCATCAATAATAATACAACTAGGCTGATCTGACAAAATAGCGTAATTAATCTGAATAAATAATGATAAAGCTCTGAACATTCCTTGAGATATTTCCGATTGTTCCGTGACAGACTTTAACCCATCTTCTTGCACATACAAAAACTTTGGTAAATTGTATGAATCCTCGTCTAAATTTTCAGGAGGCGAAATATTAGACTTGAAAAAACTCGGTACTTTAGTTTCTATCTTTGCAATTTGATAACCGATTCCATTCATATCGTCAAGAATTCTTTGAGTGAATTCATTATGATGTTCTCGTTTTCCCAGCACAAATATTTCAACAACATAATCAGAATCTTTAGTATCTGTTTTAGCTTTTAATAATTCTGTTGTTGGCGGCAATTTAGCTAGGGTATCTTTTCCCAGTTGTGTTCCAAATTCATAGAATCTTAGAGAGCTAGACCATTTATAAATATCTTCCAAGAAAGGGTGTTGGATAGTATCTCTACGCTTAACTACTGCTAATTCTGTTTTAGGTGTTTGAAAGCGAATATCTTTATCTAGTTCTTTTGCATAAATTCTCCCTTCTCCTGTTTTATCTCTTTGTAAAAAAATTTTTTCTCCTATTTTTAACTTTTCTTGAGTAATATATCCATTCTCGATTGTTATAAAATATTCTGTTTGATGCTCGGAGTCTTTATCGAACAACAAATGCCATTCATCTTTTCTCGTCGGTCGATTACCGAGCTTACCCCCATCGCATAGTAGTTCTGATAAAAGGTAGATTACTCGTACAATTCTTGATTTTCCACTGGCATTTTTACCAACGATTAAATTAATATTGCCTAACTGACATCCATCAATTCGCCATTCATTGGGGTTGCCTCGATTAGAAATATATTCAAATTGGTCTAATTTCATTATTTTAATCTCCTTGGTCGCAAAAATCGTCAATAGGGTGAGCTATGAAAAGCCCACCCTAAACTTCATACTAACTCAAAACACCAGAAGGAATCCCTAATATATCCTCAATTTTAGGTAAATCTTCTAGGGGAATTACCCGGCCTTCATCCTCAAAACCAGCGATTTCAATTAAGATTGAGAATATTAATACTAGACAGGATAAGAGCTTCATGTATCTAGAATGTATCAAACTAATCGGTCTTGACTATAAAAACAAATCCGGGGGTAGATAACCCCCTTGTGTACAAATGATCTGGCAAATACATAAGAACTAATTAGCTGATGGTCTGAGTTTTTGTTGTATTTTAGCCTTTATTCGAGCAATAAAGCTGGATTTGTTCTTTTTTTCGGGATCTTCGTAGATAAAAGTTTTGGCACTACCATCTTCTAATATTTCAATTAACTTTAAACTAGGTGCTTGTCTCTGTTGTTTTAGTGACTCAGACATAATAGTTTCCTCTGTGGTTTAGGTCTTACCCCTACTGTTATCATGAGTCAATTGCTTAACCTAGTCAATACCCTAGACATTATTCTTCATTCTCCAGAGTAATTTAACAACGTTATTGTATTGTGTCATCCAGTCTAAAATACTACTATGCAGATTTCTATCATTCATTGAGCTTAAATCCGCACTATCATCGGTATCAACAGCTAATAGTCCCAGAATAGAACTTTTTTGCAGTGCAGCTACAGCTAACACAATTTTTATATGAGGATTAATTAATAGTTCATTGTCTCTTTGGAGAGGGACATAAGAAGACGGTAATTGCTGGGAATTAGAAATATCAATAAACTCCAACGCATACTTTCTTTTAGTCTTCAGGTATGTGTAACCAATTACCCCTTCATCTAATTCAAAAAGTGCCTCTAGTTCCCTATCAGATACATTGCTAGTTTTACATACCATTTGGAGATTCCAAGTAAATAACTTTTGTCTCACTGGTATCCACAAGGATACTCTGATATTGCCTTTTAGATTAAATTTTTGTTTTATATTAACAGATAATTCTTCTAAAAAACTACTGATTGCTGGCACAATGTTTAAGCGAATTGTTTCTAAAAGTTCAATAGTATCTTGTCCAGTCTGTGTTTGAGAGAGTAAAACAGGAATTCCTAAGATAATAATAGATATAATCGTAACTATTTGAGGGCTTTTTAATAATTTCCATTCCCTAGGTATAGGACTATTCTCTCCTGTAAAAAATGAACTTGCATCCCCTAAACCTGTCACAATCGCTACTATTAAGTATAACAAAAATATGAGCTTTTCCCAAGGCTTGAATTTTCTGAGAAAATAATCAAATTCATACTTAATAATTCTTGCAATAATTATTCGTTGTTGATCCTTCATCTAATTTCAAGTTTCTTTGACAATAAAAGGGACTGGATAAATCCTATCAATTCTAAATAAAACTGTTGTTTGACGATTTTCCCAAACTAATTTTTCAATGATAACATCTGCGTAGGCAACCCAATGTTCATTTACCAAAGGAATGGGAACATCAACAGTAATAATTCTATAATCTTCTTTGCTCCCTTGATACTGTTTAGATAATTCCAAACTTTCTGGATAACCTTGAGATGGTTTTAACTTTAAAATACTATTCACTTCACAGGGCATCCCCATAAATTTTACCTCTTTATTTTCTGAAACGAGGGTGAGCTTTTTATAGCTCACCCTAAACCTTCATACTAACTCAAAACACCAGAAGGAATCCCTAAAATATCCTCAATCTTAGGTAAATCTTCTAAGGGAATTACCCGGCCTTCATCCTCAAAACCAGCGATTTCATTAAAGTTCAAATAGCGGTATAAATCCCTGGCAAAAGGATTAATTTTCTCGGTGACAATTGCGAGGTATTCCTCGACGGTGGGAATGCGTCCTAGCAGCGCACAAACCGCTGCTAATTCGGCGGAACCGAGATAGACTCGCGCATCTTTTCCCATGCGATTATTGAAGTTACGAGTCGAGGTAGAAAATACCGTTGCTCTGTCTTCAACCCGCGCTTGATTACCCATACAAAGGGAACATCCAGGCATCTCAGTACGCGCCCCAGAAGCGGCAAAAATGCCATACATTCCCTCATCGCGCAATTGTTTTTCATCCATGCGGGTGGGGGGACAAATCCACAGTTTAGCCTTAGCAACTCCTGCTCCTTCTAATATCTTAGCGGCGGCGCGATAATGACCGATATTAGTCATACAAGAACCGATGAACACCTCATCAATTTTATCCCCGGCGCATTCCGACATTAACTTGATATTATCGGGGTCATTGGGTGCGGCGACAATGGGTTCTTTAATCTCGCTTAAGTTGACGGTGATAATATCCGCATATTCGGCATCCTTATCAGCCTCCATCAGAACGGGATTAGCTAACCATTGTTCCATTTTTGCTACCCGACGTAGGATAGTTTTGGCATCACTATAACCCCGGGCCGCCATATTTTTTAACAGGGCCACATTAGAGCGTAAATATTCCGCCACTGTCTCGGTACTTAACTTAATCGTACAACCGGCACAGGAACGTTCCGCCGTGGCATCGGTTAACTCAAAAGCCTGTTCTAATTTCAAATCCGGCAGCCCTTCCATCTCCATAATGCGACCGTTAAAAACATTTTTTTTGTTCTGTTTTTCCACGGTTAATTTGCCTTCTTGGATGGCGACGTAGGGAATAGCATTAACAATATCGCGCAGAGTTACACCGGGTTGTAATTCCCCCGTAAAACGCACTAAAACCGATTCCGGCATATCCAAAGGCATTACTCCCAAAGCGGCGGCAAATGCCACTAAACCCGACCCCGCAGGAAAGGAAATTCCCAGGGGAAAACGAGTATGAGAATCGCCTCCAGTCCCCACCGTATCCGGCAATAACATCCGATTTAACCAGGAGTGAATAATGCCATCTCCCGGACGTAAAGCCACCCCACCCCGGGTAGAGAAAAAGTCCGGTAATTGGTGATGAGTTTGAATATCAACCGGTTTGGGATAGGCTGCCGTGTGACAGAAACTCTGCATGACTAAATCGGCGCTAAAACCTAAACAGGCTAACTCTTTTAACTCGTCTCTGGTCATCGGGCCGGTGGTATCCTGAGACCCTACCGTAGTCATAATCGGGTCACAGGAAGTACCTGGCCGCACTCCGGGTAAACCGCAAGCTTTGCCGACCATTTTTTGTGCTAGGGTGTAACCTTTACCCGTGTCACTAGGCATAGTGGGACGAGTAAATAGGGTACTAGCCTCAAGTCCCAAGGCGTGACGGGTTTTATCGGTGAGACTGCGACCGATTAAGAGGTGAATACGACCGCCGGCGCGCACTTCATCCAGAATTGTCTCAGGTTTGAGGCTAAAAGTGCTAATAGTTGCGCCCGCTTCGTTGGTGATTTTGCCTTCGTAGGGATAGATTTTAATCACATCCCCCGTGTTCATTTGGCTAACATCGCATTCAAGCGGTAAAGCGCCGGAATCTTCAGCAGTGTTAAAGAAGATAGGGGCGATTTTACTGCCTAAAATATAGCCACCAGCACGTTTATTAGGCACAAAGGGAATATCATCGCCAATATGCCAGAGAACCGAGTTAATCGCCGATTTTCGGCTGGAACCAGTCCCGACCACATCCCCCACATAGGCGACCGGATGGCCTAATTTTTTCAATTCGGCAATGGTTTCTAAGGACCCGGGTTGACGGGTTTCTAACATTACCAAGGCATGAAAGGGAATATCAGGCCGCGTGGTGGCATGGGGAGCGGGAGATAGGTCATCTGTATTGGTTTCTCCCGGGACTTTGAAGACGGTGACGGTAATTTCTTTAGCAAGTTTCGGTTTAGCGATAAACCAAGCACCATTGGCCCAAGCATCGATGACCTGTTTAGCATAGGGATTGGTGTCGGATAATTCCAAAACCTCGTTAAATGCGTCGAATACCAGTAGGGTTTTACTTAAAGCACTGGCACTGGCAGCGGCGATATTAATATCTCTGGATTTCAGCAGTTCAATCAGAGAATGAACGTTATAACCACCGACCATGGTTCCCAGTAAGCTAACCGCACCCTGGGGGGAGATAACGTTAGATTTTATTTCACCTTTAGCAATTCCTGTTAAAAATCCCGCTTTAACGTAGGCCGCTTCGTCAACTCCGGGGGGAACACGGTCACGCAGCAGGGTCAGCAATTCTCCTTTGAGTTCTTCGGGCGGATTTTTGAGTATTTCGCATAATTCCGCCGTTTGTTGAGCGTTGAGGGGAAGGGGAGGGATACCTAATTTCGCTCGGTCGGCAACGTGCTGATGATACGCTTCTAACATAGGTCTATTGTCTCCTAGTCTTCACTTGTGACGGTTTCTTCCTAGGTTACTGGATTTTTGCTAGTCTCTGAATTTCTAGGTTAACGAGAGATGACTTTGCTGTTTGAC
>NZ_JADBTF010000065.1:0-12223 GCF_020246295.1 Microcystis sp. M090S1
AACCCCCACCGAAAAACTTTTTCAGCAGACCCTATTTATGCGTTACACTTCGCTAAGATATCCTAAGAAAAAAAACCTTGAAGTTATCGGCGATCACTGATAAACTATACATAGAAACAAATATATAAAATCTTTAAGGAGATAAATATGACATTTAGTGAAGTCGTAGAAGCAATTAAAACCTTATCTTTAGGAGAAAAGGAAGAGATACAATTTCTTTTAGAACAGTTTTTAAGAGAAGAGCAACGTGACAAAATTTATCAAAACTATTTGGTAGCCAAACAGAACGAGAAAGAAGGAAAACTAAAATTTTCCTCAGATACGGATGAACTAATGCAGTTTTTAGAAGAATAATGATAGAAATTAGTTTTGATGAGTCTTTTAAGCGAGCCTTCAAAAAACGTTTTCAAGGAGACCATGAGTTAGAAAGAAAATTTCGGACAAAGCTAGAAAAATTTCAAGAAAATCCGTTTGATCCATCTCTCAAAACTCATAAATTATCAGGCAAACTTAAAGAATTATGGAGTTTTAGTATTGAGTATAATCAAAGAGTGATATTTTATTTTACAGACGATGAAAAAGCCGTTTTTGTTGATATTGGTAATCACGATCAAGTCTATTAATTGAAAGTGATAGCCGCTATTGTAGGGTGCGTCCTACGCACCTTTTAGCGTTGCTGAATCAAGGTATGAATGCCGACTGTGCATCGTATCCAAAAGTTAGTTTGAGTCTAGGTTTTAAAAATCCCACAAAAGAAGATTCATATCTCAAATCAGCAACGCCCACCTTTAAACATAATTATTTCAAGATAGAACCAAAACTGCTATATTAGGACAGAGGCAATTAGTAAAAAACTCATTTAGGGACTATGGACATAGCGATCGCATTGAGTTGGACTTTGGGAATTATCTTAGGGTTGATGACTCTTCTTTTTATCTTACGGATCGTGCTGACTTGGAATCCACAGGTAGATTTAAATAGCTTTCCCTTTAATATTATTGCCTGGCCCACAGAACCTTTTTTAATCCCCGTGCGTCAACTCATCCCACCCTTGGGAGGAGTTGATATTTCTCCGATTATTTTGGTGGGAATTTGTACGCTGCTGCGGGAAATTCTTCTCGGTCAACAGGGTTTAATTACCATGGCCTTTAAATAATTATTTAAGCGACTAGAATGTGCTGACATAATTTATGTTCTAAGTCTCGTTCCTCTTTTTCTAGGGTAATAATCGCCTGTTTGATAATAGTTTTAACATCCATACCTTGGTCGTATTGTTTTAACCATTGTTGTGCAGTGTTACCTTCGCGGAGGATTTTTTGTAGGGGGGAGAGGAAACAACTAAAACCCTTTTCTTTAGCGGTAGGATAAACTTGAACATAGAGGTCTTTAATCCAATCCCTAGCTAAAATTTCCTGGCCATCGTACCAATGTCTCAGGGTGGCATCAAGACTAAAACGCGCGGCAGCCTGTTCGTTTTCTTGGGTTAAAGTTAATAAATCCTCGCCCCGATTGCTGCTGGGTAATTGACTTAAAATTAAAGGGTCTAATTGGGGATCGTGTAAAAGTTGAATTAAACGGGCCTCTAAAAAAGCCATAACTGCTAATAAACTAATAGGATTAGCAATCAGGTCACAAATTCGCAATTCTAGACGATTGAGATTATAGGGACGATTGCTACCGTTAGGACGTACTGAGACCCAGAGATGACGAACATTCTGCATCGTACCGATTTTTAATTGTTCCTCGGTCCAAGTGACAAAATGTTTATGACTTTCAAAGAGGGGAACATAAGCGGGAGTTTGGGGGAAAACTTGCCAACGACGGGAATGGGAACCAGTGATTTTACCATCGAGAAAAGGAGAGGAAGCACTTAAAGCCAAGTATAAAGGAGCTTCTAGGCGAATTAAGCGACAGGCACGCATTAAATCCTCATAATCGCTAATACCGACGTTAATATGAATACTGGCCGTGACTACATTAGTGCCGTAGGTCTGTTCAATATAGTCATGATAGGGATTTTGAGGGTCACTGCGATAAAAATGTTGACTATCGCCCAAGGAGAGGGTACTGCCAGGGATTAGGGTATAATCGCCTAAACGACGCAAATATCGCCGTAGAGCGAGACGAGGTTTTAAAGTAGCGCATAAAAGACGGTCATAGTTAGTCATGGGAGCCGTGGTATATTCTACGTTACGACTATCCGGTTCTCGGACAAAACCATCTAAATCCTTGACAATGCGATCGGATAAACCGATAATTTCTCCGGCTGCTGTTCCGGTGTACATTTCTACTTCAAAACCTTTACTTAGGAGCATCGTCAATCCACCTTGCTGTGTCTATTTTGTAGTGTGACATTATTTGGACTGTAAATGACGTTCGATCAGCAGAATCGCCACTATATCATCAATGGGGCGATCGGGAAGACGCATACCTTGGGGGATGAGTTTCTGTAATCCTTTGGGGGGGAACATTTGCCAATAGCGATCGCGCGCTTCTAGGGTACTATTGCGTTCATCCACTAGAGTAATCGGGATAGTGACACGAGCGGCAATTTTTTGGTGCCAACTTTTCGAGGTGGTTTGGTTCCCCATCACCAGTAATTCGATCGGATATTGTTGACAGAGACTGGCTAAACGCTCGATCGCTTGTGACGATGCTATCACCTCATGGGTATAAATTTTCCCCGTCGATGATCTGACTGCGATCCCACATTTATCCTTACCCGGATCAAAACCCAGAATACACATAGTTTTTATCTCCTGCAGCAGTGGTCGGTTTTATTAAATCATTAAATTAGGGGGTCGGGTGTTGGGTTTTGGGGTTTTAGCAGGGTAAGCGCATCTTAACCATCCTTGACAAAATTAACTTTATGTGAGTTGCTTACCCACGATTCAGGCATATTTGAGGAGAATTTGCCATCTCAATTGTTAAGCAAAAATCGACCAAATGGGTCGAGTTCGTAACTAGGGTTTGCGGCAAAAAGTTTCTCCTGGGAGCAGGGTGTGGGGTGTGGGGTGTAGGGTTATAGCCAAGCATCACCTATACAGCACAAATTTACTGAGTAGATAAAAATAAACTTGAGTCAACGTGAAAAAACTGTCCTAACTTTACAGCTTGTTTTTCTGTTATTATTTGTTTGCCAATAAGAATATCAGAAACTATTGCTTTTGAACCTAGTATATCTGATAAATCTTTTTCTTGTAAGTTGTTAGCTTCCATGAGTTCCCAAAGTATTGAATGGGGTTCTGATTCTTCAATGGGATAATTCTCTTGTTCGTATTCTTCTATTAAAGTCAAGAGTAAATTTAACAAAGTGGTTTCTTATAGACTGCGATTTTCTCGATGAGATAAGGCCGCAGCTAGGGTAATAGCCTGTTCGTTTTCTGCATCGGTTTCTCTTACTTTTGGTAGATACTCGGCTAGTAACCTTCCGTAGGTATCACGGTTCAAAGTAAGGGTCATTTTTCCACTCATATTTCTGCTTCCCAAAACGAAAAGATAACTGCTGTATTTAAATTTTTACAGTTTATTTTAAATAAATCAAGAGATTTAACCCCGGAATCGTGCGCGAGAGAGTCCAGATAAGGAGAGTGATATAAAAGATGCCGATACCCCATTGATACCAAACTAAAAAAGAAATGATAGCGGGTAATTCTTGATCGCGAACTCGCCAATCATTAAAGCCTAATTTTAGCAAATTATTGAGACTTAAATCGTAATAATTTAACCAATTCCAACGCTTTTGCCAAGGAATAGGAGTATAACGATCGCGAAAAAGGGTAAATTCGGGAACTACGGGTAAACGGGTGATTAATAAGCGTAATTGTCGCATACTACCATCTTGCAGGAAATAGGAACTATCCATTAAATCGTGATAGCGTCCCCGACGATAAAGTTCGATAATTAAAATTAGGGGTAAGGGGACAAGAATTAGGGCAATAGCTGTTAAAGTTAGGAGAGGACGACTGGCAGATTGCAGGATATTAAACACACCTGAAAGGGTGAGAATAATATAGCTAGTCACCATACAAAAGATTTCATAACGATTGGGAATTACTGGTTTAGGAGTGAGACGACGCACGCGATCAATTAACCAAAATAAACAGCCAAAATAGGCAAAAATTATGATTCCTGTACCGAAAACTAAACTAAAATTTGTACCATCTTGACTTAAGAGTAATAGTAAAGCAAGGAAAGAAGTATGCAGAAAATCAGCTACCCAAGTGAGGTTAATTAGGCGAATAACTGAGATATTATTTAGTTTTTGTTTTAACTGTTGTAATCGCAATTTTTCGGTTTTGTATTCAATTTGATTAGCATCGGCAATTTGTTCTAGGGAGCGAAAATTACGAACTAAATTTCTTAAAACTGTCTCATTTCCTGTTAAAGTTGGTAAATAAATTGCTTGACCAATTACTCCTCTATCTCCCAGTATTTTCGCTTTATCGGAATCAAAAGCTAATCCTGATACACTCAAATAACCATTTTTAGTAAAAGTGGAATTACTAAAATCTACCTGATCTAAAAGTTTCAGATCTTGAAAACTAACCACACCATTAAAATAACTAGACCGAAAAGCACCCGATTTTTCAAAAGTGGCATTTCTAAAGGTTAATAAACTTAAAAATCTACTCTTAGAAAATATCGGACGATCTCGCCATTGACTTTGGGAAAAATTGGCTTCTTTTTCCCAGAAAGTACGGGTAAAATCTGCGGTTTTATCGTATTTAGTTTGATCAAAATAAGCTTCGGCAGTAAAATGACTGCGATGGAAGTTAGTAATACTTTTAAAATGTGCCGTGCGAAAGATAGCTTTATTTAAAAATTGACTTTGACTAAAATTTACATCTCCCATAAAAGTGGCTTTGGTAAATTTCGCTACCCTAGCAAAACGAGATTCTACCCAATTACTTTCACGACTAAATTTTGCTTCCATTGCTTCGACAATTTGCAGAAAAAAAGTCTTAGAAAAGTCCACTTCTCCCATAAATACGGTTCCCTGCAACTTCACAGGTCCACGAAATACTGTGACATTAAAAACTGGTTCATCGCTATCGAATAAAAAATTTTCGTCCTGTTGTAATAACTGTTCTTCCGTGGGTGATAATAAGGTAGCGAGAGCCACTTTTGTTAAAGGAGTCGGTAAACCCAGACGGGAAGCGATAAAATTGCCTTGAATTAAGGAATTACTAAAATCTAAACCTAGAGGTTGTTTAGCGCGATTAATTTGACCTTGAATCTGTTGATAAAATTGTTCTTGTAGTTCTTTATTTTCATCGCGGATATCGATAACTAAATTGGCTAAATCGATGGTAGTCATCCCTTCTTTAAGGACGGGTGCGCTTAAACGTTCCTGCAATAAAGTTACTGTTAAAGGAAGTCTATCCATTACTGCCAAACTAGGGAGAGAATGTACAGAGAAAAACAGAAAAACAATGATTAGTAACCAGCAGCCTTTCAACAACGCACCCACGACAGTTATTTTCCTAAACAAGCTTGGATAGCCATTTCTAAATCCTCTTGGTTTAAATCGGTGATAACAAAGACTTCCTGCACACTTTTTCCTGTCCTCGCAATCAGCTTAAAACCACCACGAATTGGTACTGATATCCGCAATTGTAACCGCGGACAATGACCTTTTGAGCGAGAAAGTACCCCCGGGGTGACAGTGGTGATTCCCTGATAGGTAATTAACTTTTCTAATACCGCAATCAACCCCGGAATATGAGTAGAATGATTCCAAACTAAACGACCATTATTCATAATTATGCGGCCTCTAGAGGAGCCATAGTTAATCCTTCCCGTCGCAATTGTTGGTGATAAAGTTCCGCTTGTTCTTGGGGACCTGTCCAGACAATTGCTTGTCCTTGGTAGTGAACTTGATTAGTTAATTCCCAAGCTCGATCGGTAGTCATATCCGGGATATATTTAATTAAACAATTGGCCACATGATCGAAGGTGTTAAAGTCATCGTTGAGAACAATAACTTTATAGTTGGGATAAGTCTTTTTGACCACTTGGGTGGACTTATCTAAGGTGGTACTGGGTGCGCTGGACATAAAAGTTACAATAGGTCAAGGTTTTTGCAATTAAATTTGAGCATTTTGACAACAATTAAGCGGCAAAAGCCACAGAATTATTATTCAAAACCCGGTGATAGTAATTTAATAATTGTTTGGTGGCCGCTTGCCATGCCCATTTTTCCGCTTCTAGACGCGCATTTCGTCGTAATTCCTCTCTTTCTGCCTTGGCGGTTAGTAATCTTTGGGTGGCACTAATTAAACCCTTCTCATCCCTAGGATCGAAGAGATGACCATTAACTCCATCGGTGACAATATCAGGAATTCCCCCCGAATTTGCCGCCACTACCGGACAACCGGCAGCCATGGATTCTAAGAGTACCAAACCGAGGGTTTCTGTGCGTGAGGGAAAAAGAAAAGCATCTGCGGAAGCAAAAGCGGAGGCTAATTCTAACCCCTGTAAATAACCGACAAAATGGGTATTTGTGTCGGCAAAATGACTTGTTAAAGCTTCCCGATGGGGACCATCTCCCACAATGGCAAATCTTGCTTCGGGAATCGCTTCTAATACTGGTTTAATGCGATCAATTTCTTTTTCGGCCGACACTCGACCAACATATAATAAGAGAGGACTATCGGGGTTATTTTGGGATAATTTCAGTCTCATAGCTGGGGATTTTAAATGAGGTTGAAATAATTCCGTATCGACTCCCCTTTGCCAAAGCTCTACCTTTTCAATGCCACGACTAGATAATTCTTGCACCATAGCAGTGGAAGTGCAGAGATTTAAACTTGCTTGATTGTGGGCCAATTTTAATAATTCCCAGAGTAATCCTTCTAGGGAACCTAATCCATAGTGTTGTAGGTATTGGGGGAGATGGGTATGATAGGAAGCGACGAGGGGAATGTTCATAGTTTTGGCAAAATAAATGCCTCCCACCCCTAAAATAGCGGGGTTAACCACATGAATAATATCGGGTTTAAACCTCTCTAAAGCTTGACCGACTGAGGGCCGGGGAAAAGCCATTTTTAATTCCGGATATAGGGGTAGGGGAATCCCTGTAACTCCATGAATTTTAGCACCTTTGTACTCCTTTAAACCGCCATCGGGAGAGAAAACTAATACCTGATGACCTAATCTTTGTAGGTGTTCCACGGTATGTTTAAGACGGGTGACAATTCCATCGATTTTCGGTAAGAAAGTTTCTGTAAAAAGAGCAATTCGCATAGAGAAAGCAAGATTAAGTAATAATTAAGGACAAGCTTTTTTTGAGATAGCTAGGAATAATTACTGAATTTCTCAAGGCAATTAACTCCCCAATTAATCATAGATCAGAAAGGCCAAAGGTTTTAATCACTCGATCGCTACCTTCGATAACCACAGTCGCTCGATAATTATCGCCGATTGCCGCTGTCCATAATTGCCATTCCCCCGCCACATTGTCTAATTTTAAGGGATTGAGGCCTACTTCCACTCGATCGAGTCCCCCGCTAATTCCCGTTCCCACTGCCTTTAAATAAGCCTCTTTTGCCGTCCATAACTGAAAAAATAGCTTTTCCTTCTCTGCGGACTTTTCAACAAGCTCGTGTTCCTTAGCACAAAAAAACCTTTTTGTCAAGCTATCTAAATCTTTCACCCCGCGCATTTTCTCTAAATCTACCCCGATGCGAGCGGTTAAAGTCAAGCCACAGATTGCCATCTCCTCGGAATGGGAGAGATTAAACTGCAATTGGTAGTTAATACTCGGTTTTCCCCGTTCACTGTAGATAAACTCGATTTTTTCGGGACTTATCGCCAAATATGACCCTAAAATCTCCCGTAAACACCCCCTAGCCACCAAAAAACGCCGCTTGTGTTCGGGAAAATGGTAACGATTAGCTCTAATTATTTCATCTTCCGAGAGCAAAGAAGCCAGTGTTTCTAGTCTATCCCCAGACGGATCGAGACTGATAAAATAGAGATGAACCTCATCGGTAGATATAAACATTAAACTCAGAAGCGATCAAATAATTAATTATCGGTAAATTTTACCGTAAAATGAGAATTGCCGACTCAAGAATTTATCCACCTTCTAACTCTTGACTTTGCAGCACACCTATGAACTTTTTTCATACTGAAGACCACCTCCAACAGTTCGGTACAGATATTTTAGAAACAACTTGGCGAGAATTTCCCCAATTAGCTCAAGAACAAATTGCCCTAACTTGGATAGTATATGATCCTCCCGTTATCGTCAACACGGGGGGAGCAATTTCTCACGAAGAATTCTGGAAATATTCCCCCCGCGGATTTAGTTATCGCGGACAAGAAAGAACCTATCCCGCTAGTTTAGTGAAATTATTTTATCTAGTAGCAATTCATGAGTGGTTAGAAGGGGGAATGATTCCCGAAAACACCGAATTAAATCGCGCCATTCGTGACATGATTGTTGACTCTGGTAATGATGCTACCAGTTTAGTTGTAGATCTGGTTACAGGAACCACTAGCGGTCCAGAAATTGCCGCCGGTCCCTTTGAAACTTGGAAGCAACAACGCAACATAGTTAATCGTTATTTTCAATCCCTAAATTGGCCAGAATTAGCGACAATTAACGTTAATCAAAAAACTTGGTCTGATGGTCCCTATGGACGTGAACGCGCTTTTTTAGGGGAATTAATGGAGAATCGCAATATGTTAACTAGCAATGCAGTGGCGCGTTTAATTCATACTATTGTCGGGGGGATTGCTGTTTCTTCCCAACGTTCACAGATGATGATGTCTTTACTAAAACGAAGTCTTAATCCTGCTGATTGGACAAGCCAAGGAGATGATACACAAATCTTAGGATTTCTGGGACAAGGATTACCAGAAAATAGTCAAATTTGGTCAAAAGCTGGTTGGACAAGTCAAGTGCGTCACGATGCAGCTTATATTGAAATTCCCCATCATACTCCCTATCTCTTGGTGGTATTTACCGAGGGAAAAGATAACAGTCAAAATCGCTCAATTTTACCTTTTATTTCCCAGAAAGTAGCCGAGAAAATTATGCAGATCCATTAATTAAGCTGTGGGTAGGATGGTTTTCTCTGTCATTGCCAAAAGTGCTAGATAAACATCCTACTGCAATAAATCCGTAAATTTACCGATGTGCATCTCAATATACAGCTTTTCTGGGATAGATGGGGTTCTTTATTGCAGCTGAAATACTTGATTAAGTAAGGATTTAGTCTGTGCTTCACCTTGACGGGAAAGGCCGTCATCATTTAAACTAACAATAAGTTGTTCTTAAGTATTTCCTCAAATGTGTGACTTTCAACCCTCACCATTGTCATAACGAAAGGGAAGTGGAGAGTAAATTAATTGTCCAGTATTTACTCCCCAAACTAGGCTACAATGCCGAACATTGGTATCAACAAGTTAGCTTCGGTAAAGTACGCTTAGATTTCCTTGTTTCCGCTCAAAAACCTATCAATAAAAGGCAGTTTTTATCCTCTCACTGTCTAATTATCGAGGCTAAAAACCCCAGAGAAAAGCTCATCAATCATCGTCACCGCTTAGGTTATTATCTCGACTACTTTAAAGTGCCGTGGGGATTATTAACCAATGGTGATGAGATTCAACTTTATCGAAGAAAACCCGATAAAATTTATTTAGTTTTTAGATGTTCTGGGTTAGAAATTGCCTCTCACTTAGAACAGTTAAAATCTATGATTGGCTACGAAACCTTATCCCTAGGCATTCCACCGCTCAATTCTCCAACAATCAACCACAGAAACCCCATGAAAACCATCGCAATTTATCATCATAAAGGTGGTGTTGGTAAAACCACCGTCGCTACCAATCTAGCGGCAGCCTTGAGTAAAAAAGGCAAGCGAGTTTTATTAATTGATATTGATGCTCAAGCTAATAGTACCTTTGCCGTTGGTTTAATTAAGTTTCAATTCGATGATGACGATGATTTAAAAGATAAAAATGTCTTTCATTTGCTAGAAAAAAATGACTCTAATTTTATCCCAGATATCGTCAGAAAATCTCAAGGTTTTACTTATCCTGAGATTGATATAATTCCCTCTCACATTATCTTAATTAGTAAGCAAAGCGAATTAACTCAAAGAGGAGGAGCCTACATTAGACTAGCGAAAAAATTAGAAAGAGTGACGCAAGATTATGATATTGCAATTATCGATACTCCCCCATCCTTAGATTTATACGCTCAAGTATCTTTAATTGCAGCTGATTATCTGATAATTCCTTCTGATTTGAAACCTTTTTCTAATCAAGGAATACAAGGAGTCAAGAAGCTTATCGATGAAGATATTAATGATCTTCGTGAAAACTTAGGCAAAAAAAACTTAGAGATTTTAGGTGTTTTACCTTCCAAAATTTCTACCCACGCTCAATACTTAAAATATAATTTCCCCAAACAAAAACAAGTGATTCCAGACAAGTATGGTTTACCCTTGATGGAATCAATTATCTCGGAAAGAATGCCTTTATCTCGCTGTATAAATCAATACGTTACTGTAGGAGATTTAGAAATTCCTGCCCCCCAATCTATAATGGATTATGCCGAACATCAAGCTGATGCAGGAGTGTCAGCAGCAGAATTTGAAGCCTTAGCACTGGAAGTTTTAGCTAAAATAGGAGTTAAATAAATGTGGAAATTTTTACGAATTGATTTAGATAATATCAGTTCTTCTAAAGCTCTCTCAAGCTTCGAGCAAAATAAATTGGAAAACCTAGCTAATCTTATTATTGATATGGGAGGAATAGTCTGTCCAATTACTTTAAAACAAACAGGATTTGAACAGTACGAAATTCTTAATGGTAATTTAGAATACTATGCTTCTAGAATAGCCAGAGAAAGAAATTCTAGTATTGAGACTATTAGTTCTATCGTAATAAATCATGAATACGAAGATAATGCCAAGCAACAAATCCAATTACTTCGCCCTGAACTAAATGCTCCAAAGCCAGATATTGACAACCATCCAGATATTGAGAAGTGTTTGAGTGAATTCAGATTAAGCATAACAAATGAATTACAGGCTATGCGAGAAGAAATCAAAAGACTGGAAGAAAAAATTATTATTTCTCCTCCTCCTGCTTCTCCTCCTGCTTCTCCTCCTGCTTCTCCTCCTCCTTCTCCTCCTCCTTCTCCTCCTTCTAAATCGATTTTAGAGCTTTTGAATAGCTGTGATGCTAATCAACTTAAAAAAGCGGGAATAAATAGAACAGTTACTGCAAATTTTCTAAAGGAGAAGCCCTTTATTTCTCTTAATGATATCACTGATCGAGTAGATAAAATGGGGGTAGCAACTCTGAGCAAACTTGTCGATTATTTGCTGACTTCTAATTGATTTTTGTGGGTGTGTTGAGCTACTTTAACACACCCTACCGATGGATGTTATAATAATGGAAGATCAGGAGAAATTGCTGATCCGATAGCGGGCAAAGATTAACTAAGTAGGTAGGTGTTAAAAATTGTCAGACACCCCCCTTATCAAGGGGGGCAGGGGGGATCCCCCCGCCTATCGGCACCCCCCTTAATAAGGGGGGCAGGGGGGATCAAGGGCAAAATCTATCTTCTATTTAATTAGAAACACTTACCTAGAAGACGGGTGAAAAGAGAAAACTTATGACAACTACCCCAGTAATAGCTGCTTCTTTAACAATTCCTCCCCTAGAAAACGGCGATAAATTAACTCGATGGGAATTTGAACGACGTTATCAAGGGATGCCCCATCTCAAAAAAGCGGAATTAATTGAAGGAATTGTTTATATGGCATCTCCCCTCAGATTTGAAAGTCACGCCGAGCCTCATGCTAATATTATCGGATGGTTAGCTCTCTATAAAGCGGCGACTCCAGGTGTTAGATTAGGTGATAATGCCACCGTGAGATTAGATATTGATAACGAACCCCAACCGGATGCCCTATTAAGAATTGACAAGGGAGGACAATCGACAATTAGTCAAGATGATTATGTAGAAGGTGCGCCGGAATTAATTGTCGAAATTGCGGCTTCTAGTGCTTCCTACGATGTTCATCAAAAATTAAATGTTTACCGTCGCAATCAAGTCCAAGAATACCTAGTCTGGCGGTTTTATGAACAAGAAATTGATTGGTTTCGGCTACAGGCAGGAGAATATATTAAACTAGAACCGGATAGTGATGGCATAATGCGCTCTCAAATCTTCCCCGGTTTATGGCTAGATAAAAAT
>NZ_JADBTF010000066.1:0-3371 GCF_020246295.1 Microcystis sp. M090S1
GTACGGGCGAAGCATTCGGATAGAAAATCTACGGTTTCACCGATAGGTTATTGCCCGAATGCTTCGCCCCTACAGGACGCGGGCCGATGAAGACGCAAGGTTTTGAACCACGATTCTCTCAAAATCTTGCACCTGTGAGAGCAAAACAGGACACTAAAACCCTTACCTCGTCTATATTTCACATTTATTCAGCAAACCCTAGTTATTGAGGTGAAACCATGACTAATAGTAATCAACCTGGAAGTAACTCAACTTGGGAGAAAATAGTTGCTATTTTCTTAGCAACTGTAGTTCTAGGTACTTTTATTTTCTATGTTTTTAATCCACCACCAACTGCTGACGCAACTCTAGCTCTTATTAGGGTTTTAGCTGCTGCTTTTTCCGGTTTAGCTGCTTCTCTTTTTGTAGGAGATCTAAATTTAGAGGGTACAATACCAGGACTAGATAATAAGGTAAAAGTCAAGGCAGCTGGTGGTTTTGCTGCGTTTTTGCTAGTTTTTGTCCTCTTTTTCTATGGAATCAATCCCTCGGAAGATAGCAACCTACCAAATTCACAGCCTTTAACGTTATGGGGTTCTTATCCGACACTAGCTTTATTTGACCCTACTCAACCAACTATTCCTGATATCTTAACTAAAGAACTTGAGCTTGATAAAAATCCGATAATTTTTCAAAAAAGTCCAGTGTTTGACAGTATTCAAACATTTATTAAAGAAACAGGGAATCAAGATTTTATTTCTAATCTCAAACAGATAAATCAGATAAATCCACTGCAAACATCTGTTAATTATAAAAACCAAACTAAAAACTCCAATTCTAATGAAACAGCTAATCAAAGTCAAGGACAATTTGAACAAGACGGGTTAATACAAGAAGGAAAAGATGCAATAGCAAGAGCAGAATATAATCCCATTCTGTTAGAGTTTTCTAATAAACTTCAAGAAGCCCCTTGGACAGCAACTTTATTTTCTGAAGATACTTTTGATACTCCTGTAATTTTTCAATATCCTCAACTTGCAGACATAGGAAAATCTACTTTAAAAGCAAAAGATTTTGGATTTTCCGACGATCTTTGGGGAACAAATATAGCGGTGTGCAGTCGTATGAGGTACAGTGTCACGAGCTATAAACCATGCTAGGCAAAGCTTGGTCTGTATCTCACTCAAGCGCTTACCGCTATAACACTTGGATTACAAAAGTTATTCAGGCAAATCCACAACAACGAGGTTTAGTAGGTTATCAATATCAATTTATTACCGACTTATCTCAAAATAATTTATTGCCTGGTGGTTGTACTGGTTTTAAGATGGTTATTGATACGGATTTATTTATGCCTTATGTCAAATTAATTGATATTTGGAATTCTTCTGAAAAACCGATCCCGCTTAATTCTATTACCTATAAAATTGCAAACAAAGAAGCGAATCCTTATAAGTTATCTGACGCTACAGAGCGTTCTAAGCTATTCAAATCTGCTACCAACACAACGGATAATATCAATGTTATTCTTCAACCCAAAAGACATTATCTGATTCCCATTGAGTTCGGATTTATGTTTGATCAAGAACGAAAATCTTCAGTAGAGAATCTATCTCAAAACTTGATCTATATTCCTAAACCCTTACCTAAAGATATAGAGCTTACATTTGGTAGTAGTGTAGAAGAAATCAAAAAATACAATCAGAAAATCACTCAATCTATCAATCTAAGTAACGATTTTTTAAACCAAATTAAAACAAATAAAAATGATATAGATGTTCCCCGTAAACTAGCTATTGGTTCAGTTATCAATGTAGAATCTATGATAGTTAATCAAAGAAAAATATTCATTCCTAAACCTGGGGATGAATTTTCTTCGTCCATTGCTCAAGGTTTAGGTTTAGGTAGCTGTCCTTATTTATTAGTTTATGATACTGGTAAAGGTTATTGGCTAGATTTAGGTACTGTTTTATATAGCAGAGCTAGTCAAGATTTACAAGATACGGAAATTCATGCTCTTGGCAATCAAACTACTAAAATTAAGTTGCAAGAAAGGGAAAATGAAATAACTTATCTTGACTACATCGCCATTCTATACACTGAATATGATACTGGTATTCATCGTGAAATTACCCCTAATATTTTTTCTATTACTAAAATAGATGGGCAATATTTGGTATTAAATAAAGGACAAAATCTTGAAATTGATCTTAGTAATTTAATTCCTGCTAATGCAACAGCTATTCAACTAAAAATTAACGGCTACTACACAAGAATTTAAAATAGTAGCTATCGCTTCATCTCTAACTCTCTATGTTCCTTGCCTTCATGTCCACCACCCACGCCACCATCGCCGCAGCAGGCACATCTTTAGTCATAGGAACTGCCGACCCGATGGCATTGGGTTTGGCTGTCCTGGGTTCGCAGCTTCCTGACATCGACACCACCACCTCAACCATCAGCAAAATCTTCTTCCCCCTCAGCAGCTTCATGGAAGATAGATTTCCCCACCGCAGTATCACCCACTCTCTTTTGGCGACGGGTTTGATTGCGGCTGTCTCCCTCCCCATCGGCTACTTCCTGGGCAATTAGCTGACAGCGCTGCCGAAGGCACTCGCTGCGCGAGACCGCACTCTCGTTAGGTCATTTACTCGCCGGTTTCTCGGACTGCTTCACTCCTGCTGGTAGTACAATTACGTTTAACGATGAGTCGGCGATCGCTGTTTTAAGAGGGCAGTACGCAATTGGGACAGTAAACACCAAAATCGTTCAACCTGCGCCATTTAAGGAATGACCGTTCAATTCCCCCAAAACAGCCTGATGTTTCTGCCGCGCTTCCATTTCCTCGGTCGATGTGCGCTGGCACTGTCTCAGATTTTTGCCGATGGTCGATAGGTGGATTTCGATAATCCCGCCAATTCTTTCGCTCGATGGCATCGAGTTCCCGACATATTTCGGCGGCCAGCCGATAATCCACACTTCCCGTTAAAGTAGCTCCGTCATCGAAAATTTAGGTCTGAAACCCCGCCGTTTTACGGCGGCTTTGCTGTTAAATATTAGCACATTTACGAAATATATGCTAAAATATGAGACATGGAAAAAGCCTATTCTTACCGATTTTACCCAACACCCGAACAAGAGTCGCTATTGCGGCGCACTTTGGGATGTGTAAGATTGGTTTACAACAAAGCTCTCCACGAACGAACACAAGCTTGGTACGAAAAGCAAGAAAGAGTAGGCTACGCTCAAACTTCTTCAATGCTAACCGATTGGAAAAAACAAGAAGAATTAAACTTTCTCAATGAAGTTAGCTGTGTACCTTTACAACAAGGGTTAAGACACCTACAAACAGCTTTTACTAATTTCTTTGCTGGTCGTTCTAAGTATCCTAA
>NZ_JADBTF010000067.1:0-40726 GCF_020246295.1 Microcystis sp. M090S1
CGATGAAGACGCAAGGTTTTGAAGCACGATTCTCTCAAAATCTTGCACCTGTTTCGCGAGAAAAGCCACAAAACCCTTACCTTGCCTACATTTCACCTTTATTCAGCAAGCCCTAATTAGTTTAATTTTCTTTCTGGAAAACTTGAACTTTAAGTCTCCTGGTAGTCAGTACACTCGGCGCAGCCTCAACCCTCAAGCGCAAACTAAAACCATCCAAATCTACTGAAAAAGAAACCAGAAAAGTAGGCTAAATTGCTTCTAAAAATACCATAAACGCCCCTTCATTTACTCCCTTGAAGGGGATTATTTTTTTCCACCTTTTTAAACTCTAAAAATTTCAGAGTTCACAGCTTATCGCTTACTTATAGCGGTGTGCAGTCGTATGAGGTACAGTGTCACGAGCTATAAACCATGCTAGGCAAAGCTTGGTCTGTATCTCACTCAAGCGCTTACCGCTATAAGACGGATGATTATTAGGATTTTCCATCAGCAATCCCTCACTGATCACAGCGACATTCAATTCATTATCTGCCGAGACAAAAGTGATAGAAGGTAAACCACTAGCTAGGCAAAGTGTATTAACAGCACAACCTACTGCTAACTGGATTGCGTCATAACCTCTTAAACCATAAGTTTCCGCTAATACCATTCCTGAATTAATTATACTTTCGGTAATTTCAATGACTTGATAATCTTTAAGCGAGTCCTTTCTCAACTGATGAACTATTGCCGTTGCATCCGTAACCCTAATACTTCCAGTGCGGGATCTTCGCGTAATAGCAGCCACAATTTCTACCTTGGCGATTGCGGCAATAAATATTTCATTATTTAAAGCAGCAGCAAATAATCCCAATACCCACGCTGAACCGGTTTCGCTGATATAACGCTTGACCAAGGCACTACTATCTAGGAAATAAAGTGCCATTTAACGGCGTTCCTCAATAATCGTTTCTGAAATAGGTTTTCCCTCGATTTCAATCAATCGTCGCTCAGTTATCGGTTGAGATGAAGGACGCTTAATCTGCTTGACTAATCCAGCATCAAGAAGAGATTGGTGAAATACCGCTTGTTTCTCAGCTTCTTCTTTATCCATAAGATACTGTTGAATCTTCTGATTAAGCAGCTGAAGTTCTTTTAGCTCAAGAGTCTCAAGCTGATTCAAGATTTGAGTAAGGATTGCCTGTGTCATAATCTGCTACTTTTTTTGCTGTCTGAGTAATTAATATTTTATAGCAAAGTTATAATTGAGTTAGTACAATGGACAGTATCATAAAAATTCACTCTTTAGACCTGCTTGATCGTAAATTTTTAGATTCTAGGCGCTTAATATCCTCTTGCCAGTAGCTGTTGAAAAGCAAAATGATCAAATCCTAGAGAACCGCTTGGATATTTGTTTGATTCTTGGCTAATTCTGCCAATGTCATTCCCTTTGTAAGTCGTTCAATTTCACTGCATCAGCTTAATTCCTTGCCAATGAATCAAATAAAGACAAAGACTTTACCCCCAGTTTTGGCAACTATTCTCGGTGTGAGAGGAGGAGGCAGATTTTGCTGCCGTTTCCTCCTGATAGCTAAGACAGGATCAGTTTTTGCGGTAAAAAATCTTACTGCCTTGGTCACTGACAAAATGACAATTGCGGTAGGACCGCCAGAGAGATTTGAAAATCGGTTCTTTCGAGACGCGATAATAGTCTCCTAAGACGGGACGGATGGCCTCGGTTGCTTCTTGGAGATGATAGTGGGGAATAGTGATAAAAATATGATGGGCGACGTGAGTACCAATTTGGTGATGGATGGGATTAAAGATGCCATAATCGCGATCGATGGTAGAAAGCGCCCCTTTGAGAAAGTACCAGTCTTGACCGCGATACCAGGGAATATCATCTTCGGTGTGGTGTAGGAATGTCACTAGGTCTAACCAAACCACAAAGACGATATAGGGCATGATGTAGTAGTTAAACAGAAACCAAAAGCCGTAGCTGATACCCACCCCGATTAATAGACCTAACATAAAGGTACAGCAAACGGTGCTAGTCAGTACCTGCCACCGTTCCGAGGGGCGAAAGAGGGGGCTTTCGGGCATAAAATGGGACCCCTGTTTATTAGGGGAACGACGGAAAAGATAAAGGGGATAAACAAATAAAATTAGCTGAAAACGAGCTAATTTTTCGTACCAGGCCATATTGTTATACTGGGTTTCCGTGACGGGATACCAACTTTCATCGGTGTCGATATTGCCGGTATTAGCGTGATGGGTGCGATGACTGATACGCCAACCGTGGAAAGGTACGAGAATGGGAGTATGACTGAGATGACCGATTAAGTTATTTAACCAACGATAACGGGAAAAGGAACCGTGACCGCAATCGTGACCGACGACAAATAAGGCCCAAAACATGGTTCCCTGCATAAACCAAAAAAGTGGGAAGAACCATGCTTGATTAATCTGGTAAGTTATCCAGTAAAGTAGGGTAATGATGCCAATATCAAAAAAAAAGTAGGCTAAAGAGCGAAAAACGCTTGATTGGAAGCAACGGGCCGGGATAGCTAGACGGACATCCTGTAGGGTAAATGGCAAAAATTCTCTTTTTAGGGAGGGTTTAGGTAGGGTTTGGGACACTAGGTTATAACTCAAGATAGATGACAAGGGCAGTATTGACGAAAGCTTGAGAGATCAAGTTTTCTGTTTCTCGATGCGCTATCTTTTCTCTGTCTCAGCTAGGAGCAGATAAGACCGAGCGATCGAGCGAATTTCGTCTAACTCACCAGAATTTTATTGTAGGGCTTAATGTAACTTAACAAAAGCCCCGATGAATTATCAATTATGAATTATGAATTATGAATTAACGCAATGTGCAACTGAAAACGACAGAATCAGGGTTCCAGAGGATACTTTATCTCTGCTGATTTCTGAGAGCCTTGTAAATCAAGACTAAAAATATAGTTGCACAGGGGGTGAATCATGAATTATGAATTGGGGAGCAGGGAGACTACTTCGCGTGCGTTGCGGGGTAGAATAAATAAAAGCTGACGGCTGAAGGCTAATAGCTAAGTGGTTAAAACCAAAAAAAAGGGCGAACAAAATTCACCCTAACAGACAAAGTAATCATCCTACAAAGTACCGATAAACTGATCAAGGCGATCGAATCCTTTTTCAATCGTCTTTAGGTCTGTAGCGTAGGAAAGACGAATACAATCATCGGCACCGAAAGCAATACCGGGGATAGCAGCTACTTTTTGGGTTTCGAGGAGTTTCTGACAAAAATCCCGGGATTTTAAACCAGTTTGACTAATATCGATAAACACATAAAAAGCACCGTTGGGAGTAGGACAATTGAGTCCGGGAATGGCTCGCACTCGTTCTAAAATATACTGTCGGCGCTCGCTAAAAGCTTTGACCATTTCCTCGATGCAATCTTGGGGACTCTCTAAAGCAGCGATCGCACCGTATTGGGCAAAAGTGCAGACATTGGAGGTACTATGACTTTGGATCTTAGTCATGGCCTTGACAATTTCCACCGGTCCTGCTATGTAACCGACGCGCCACCCCGTCATCGAGAAAGCTTTAGCAAAACCATTACTAATAATACTGCGCTGAAAGATTTCCGGACCAAAAGAAGCGATACTGCGGTGAATTGCGCCATCGTAGAGGATTTTCTCGTAAATTTCATCAGAAACGACTAAAATATCCTTTTCAACCACAATTTTTGCTAAAGCTGCGATTTCTTCGGGAGTATAGACAATACCGGTGGGATTAGAGGGAGAATTGAGGACAAATAATTTAGTTTTCGGTGTAATTGCCGCTTCTAGCTGTTCGGGGGTGATTTTATAGTGATTCTCTAGGCTAGTGTTGACGATAACCGATGTTCCCCCCGCTAACGTTACCATTTCAGGATAACTCAACCAGTAGGGTGCGGGAATAATTACTTCGTCCCCCGCTTCAATTAACGCCATGATCAGATTGTAGAGAGACTGTTTACCGCCATTGGTGACGATGACATTATCGGCATTGTATGCTAATTGATTATCCCGCAGCAATTTCTCGGCGATGGCTTTTCTTAACCCCGCTTCCCCGGCAGCCGGTCCGTAGCGAGTTTTTCCCTCATCGAGGGCCTTTTTCGCGGCAGCTCTGATGTGAGTGGGTGTGTCGAAATCTGGCTCCCCGGCGCTAAAACTACAGACATCTTCGCCGTTTTTCTTCATTTCCTTGGCCAGAGAGTCGATAGCTAGGGTAAGGGAGGGGGTGACTTGATTGACTCGTGACGCTAGTTTCATAGTATTTTACCCTGAAAGGGCTTTTCTGATGACCTACACAACCTTTAGTATTGTCCATCACCTCGATTGTTCTGGGTGTTTTTTTATATAATCTCCGGAATTGCGGCGCTTAGGTATGGGAATGGGGAAGTGGGGTGTGGGGTGTGGGAAGTGGGGTGATGAGGAAGTGGGGTGGTCACTGCGTGCGCGTTGCGGGGGGAAGTGGGGTGATGGGGAGAATAAATAAAAATAATCTCCTTTTGACTATTGCCTATTGCATATTGCCTTCGTTATTGAGGATTTTTTCTTTTCGGGGGTTTTTGTTTGCTGGTAGGGAGTAGGGGAGCGGTTAATTTTTCATAGAGTTCAAAAAGGTATTCAATGCGGTTTAATTCACTGGTAAAGGGTTGGTGACGATAACACAAATCAACGGCTTTGTCAAGTTTTTGGTGAGCTTTGAGCAAGTCGGGAGGCATGGTTAAAGGATCGTATAAATCCGCAAGGCTACTATCGGGATATTTTACCCTAGTATCTAGCACAGTTTGAGCGCAAGTTTCGACGGTTTGTTTTTGTTTGTCGGTGATATTTTCTGGAAAAGGAAAATTATTATAAACAATATCTTTTGAATAACGATAATCACTTTTTAATCGTCCACACACATATTTAACCCATGCCATGTGCATTTCTGAAGTAAGAATACCAAATAAATATAAATTTGCATTAGGAATTAATAAAACTTGATCATTACCAATCACATTTTTATTCATAAAACCTATTGGAATATATTTTCTTCTTTCAGATGAGACGCGGGGAACAAGTAAATAATTCGTTTCGGGTTGTGCTATTTGACAGAATAGAGTAGGTGTCGCCGCAAATTTGCGAGTAGAAGCAGCTTTACTTTTTAATCTAAAATTTTTAACCTTATCTACTTTTTTTATGACTTCTGGTAATGTCTTTAATTCCCTGGGAGAAATATCAATTAACCATAGACAGTAGCGACTATAACCATTAATAAATTCTTGCGCTCCTGTATAAGGTCTAATCCATTTTTCTGCCTTCGGCTCTAATTTTAAAAATTCTTCTTTTTCTGGTTCTGTAAAAATAAAATTACCACCATCTCTTGGCATACTACCAAAACGCATTAATGGAACATTAGATAAAGGAAAACTTCGGTTAGAAATAATGATGTCACTTCCATCAACCAAATAGGGATTAATATTATTAGACTGAATGACTAATGATTCACCTTGAATATCTTCATAATCAAAGAGGATTTTATTTGTTATATTAAAACTTCCAAAGCCAATAATTATACAATGAACTGCGGCGTTTCCTTTGGCTTCATTACTCCATTTAAAAGTACGATGGGCAAAATGAATTTTTAACTGATATTTTTGAAAAAGAATATTCCAAAGTAAGGCAACTTGCTCCCCTTGAGATATAGAATTTGTGGAAACAAAAGCAACCCTGATTCTATTGCCATGAATTATTTGAGCAGCCTTAATATACCATGCACACACATAATCTAAAACGCCTATTCCTTTCTCACTGTCGAAAACATAAGCCATATCATTCCTTTGCTGTTCGTTCATAATCATCGCACCAACAAAAGGAGGATTTCCTAAAATAAAATTGAGCTTCTCTTTTGATATAACTTCCTCCCAATCAATCCGCAACGCATTTCCATTAACAATCTTTGCCGCTTTCTTTAATGGCAAACGCACAAAATACTGACCAAAAGTATTACTAACCTTAATATTCATCTGATGATCAATTAACCACATCGCCACCTCTGCAACCCTCACCGCAAACTCATCGTATTCAATACCAGCAAACTGATTCACATCCACCTGAATAATGGTACTAATATCTGTTACTAACTGCCCCGTTTTATTTAATTCCTGTAATACCAAAATTTCTAAATCCCGTAACTCCCGATAGGTAATAATTAAAAAATTGCCGCAACCACAGGCAGGATCAAGAAAATATAAATTAGCAATCTTTTTGTGAAATTCTAGTAATTTAGTGCGATTGCCTTTAATCTTCTCAAATTCTCTGTGTAAATCATCTAAAAATAACGGTTTAATCACCTTTTGAATATTCTTCTCGGAGGTATAATGCGCCCCTAAATTGCGTCGTTCTTTTGGATTCATTACCGACTGAAACATAGAACCAAAAATAGCAGGAGAAATTTTTCCCCAATCAAAAGCACAAGCTTCTAATAACATGACTCGCATCTTGCTATCAAAAACCGCTAAAGGTAACGATTCCTCAAATAAATTGCCATTTATGTAGGGAAATTGAGTTAAATTTTCATCGAGATTTTTTAATCTTTTTTCTTCTGGTGTATTCAAAACCTGAAAAATATAAGCGATGTGCATCGCCAAATCACTGCCATCTTCCTTGGTATGTAGATCGATATATTCCCAGAAAATCCCCTTATTAAAAATACCCGTATCATCGGCAAATAAACAAAATAATAAACGCACTAGATAAACTTCTAAATTATGCCCCATATAACCAATTTCTTTGAGGCAATCATGAAGTTTTCCCATTAACTCGGCAGCTTGAAGATTGACGGGATCTTCGTCTTTATAAACTCGCTTTTCGTAACCGGCAATAAAATCAAATAAATGAACATTATCAACAAAATTACTTAATTCAAATTCCCATTGATTACCCGAATCTAAATCATATAATTTAAACCGTTGAAAATCCGAGACTAAAATATAACGCGGTAACTCATGTTCCTTTAAATTTGGGAAATAATCCTTAGCCTGTTGTGTGGCTTTTTCTAAATCTTTCCCCTTCGATTTATGCTCAACTAAAATCGTTCCTTTCCAGAGTAAATCAATAAAACCCTGCTTATTATCTGCTTTTTTTATCGGTTGCTCAAAACTGGCTACCCTACGCCGTGAAATGCCAAAGACATGAAAAAACTCATTCCAAAAAGATTGAGATTCTGCTTTTTCTGAAGTCTCTCCTTGCCACTCTTTTTGAAAAGCGATGGCGCGATTTTTTATTTCATTCCAACTTAAAGGCATAGTTTTAACTCCTTATCTTTCGCCGGTTTGCTCAAAGATAGTAGAAAATGGTGTAGGGAGCCATAGGCAGTCAGCAAGGGATACAGATAAGTAGCTGGTTATAATTAAATTGAAGATAAATTTTAGGTTCGATCCCCCCTGCCCCCCTTGATAAGGGGGGTGCCGATAGGCGGGGGGATCTCCCCTTAATAAGGGGGGTGCCGATAGGTGGGGGGATATCCCCTTAATAAGGGGGGTGCCGATCCCCCCTTAGTCCCCCCTTGATAAGGGGGGCATCTGATAATTTTTAACGCCTACCTACTTAGTTTCCATTTTAGGTGATTTTTTGGTAAACTACAAGGGAAGCTAGAAATTAGCAACGCCTTGAGAATTGTATTCCCTTAGTTATCAATGCAGTTATTGACTCCAACGAACAACTTATCGCTATGTCCAAAACTCTCTACGAACAAGATTTTCAAGTATGGCTCGCAACAACAATTAGCCACCTACAGAAGCGGGAATTTGCTGCGCTGGATACTGATAACTTAATTGAGGAGTTAACCGAGTTGGGAAAATCGGAAAAAAGAACTTTAGAAAGTAATTTGATGATTCTTTTAGCTCATTTGCTCAAATTAAAAGTACAGCAGGACGCACCGCCATCAATGAAGGATAGCTGGTATTGTTCTATTATTGAGCATCGCCAGCGAATTGAGAAAAACTTACGCGATACGCCTTCCCTGAAATCCCATCTAGAAACTGCTATCGAGGAAGCTTATCCAGATGCTCGTCAAGTGGCAATTAAGGAAGGGAAACTTGCTCAATTTGGTGTTCGGATTCCCCCAGAAAATGATTATCCTAAAATTTGTCCTTTCTTGCCAGAGCAAATCTTAGATGAGAACTTCTATGGCAATTGACCAAATGTGTCTCAGCTTATAATAATATGAACAACCACAAAGGCACAAAGGACACAAAGATTAGGTTTTTCTGGCAACCCTAACTAAAACTTACCTAAACAAAAGCCCCCAGAAAACATCACTTTCTAGGGGTTTAATTACAATTGACGGAAAACAAACTTATGGGGAGGTTAACCTCCAGCCACCGCAGGAACGATACTGACTTCATCGCCATCTTTTAAGGGGGTTTGTGTCCCATCGAGGAAGCGAATATCTTCACTGTTGACGTAGAAATTTAAAAAGCGCCGGGGTGCGCCCTCTTCATCGCATAAGCGGGCTTTAATACCGGGGAAACTTGCTTCTAAGGATTCGATTAAATCACCGACATTACTAGCACTACACTCGACGGTAGCCTTATTTTTTGTAAGTTGTTGCAGGGGAGTAGGAATGAGAACTTTTACAGCCATAGATATCAAGGAAAAAGTGGAAAGGACAGTAAGCTGCGCGCGAATTTAAATTGCTTGTGGAGATGAGGCAAGAGGATAATTGCCCCATCATCCCTGAACATCAATTCTAGACGAGAACCTGTTGCCATTCGAGGCGTTCGAGGGTGCGGGAACGTTCCAGGGCCCGTTCAAAGCTTTCTAATTTCGGTTCGATTAACAGGGGTTCACCGATATAACCCTGTACCGCTTCTTGGGTTTTTAGACCATTACCGGTGATATAAACGACCGTGGTTTCTTCGGGGTCGATTTTACCTGCTTCTACTAATTTTTTCAAGACAGCGATAGTCGTACCGCCTGCGGTTTCTGTGAAAATGCCTTCCGTTTCTGCCAAAAGTTTAATACCTTCGATAATTTCGGCATCGGTGACGGATTCAATATTACCGCCAGTTTTACGCGCAATATCAAGGGCATAAACACCATCGGCGGGATTACCAATAGCGATCGATTTGGCGATAGTATTGGGTTTAACTGGGGCGACAAAATCCCGTCCTTCCTTGAAAGCTTGGGCAATGGGGGAACAACCCTCCGCTTGAGCGCCACTAAAACGCACTGCTTTATCTGCCACCAAACCGACTTTAATGAATTCTTGGAAGCCTTTATAAATCTTGGTAAAGAGCGAACCACTGGCTAAAGGTGCGACAATATGATCGGGGAGTTTCCAGCCTAATTGTTCGGCTACTTCAAAGCCTAAGGTTTTGGAACCTTCGGAATAGTAGGGACGCAGATTGATGTTGACAAAACCCCAACCGTAGGTATTGCCCACTTCTGAACAGAGACGGTTGACCTGATCGTAATTGCCTTTAACCGCCATTACCGTGGGATTATAGATTAGGGTTCCGAGAATTTTACCCGCTTCTAAATCGGAGGGAATGAAAACACAACAGTCTAAACCGGCGTGAGCGGCAATAGCGGCGGTGGAATTGGCCAGATTTCCCGTACTAGCACAGGAAACGGTGGTAAAACCTAATTCTTTGGCGCGGGTAAGGGCGACGGATACCACTCTATCTTTGAAGCTGAGAGTGGGCATATTGACGGCATCATTTTTAATGTAGAGATTTTTTAGACCCAAGCGCCGGGCTAAACGGTGGGATTTAACTAGGGGAGTCATACCCGTACCCACATCGATAGGATTTTCACTTTCCACCGGCAAAAAGGAACGATAGCGCCAGATGGAATTGGGACCTGCTTGAATGCTTTCTCTGGTAACGGTGCGACGGATGAGGTCGTAATCGTAGTCCACTTCCAGGGGGGCAAAGGTTTCTTCGCAGATATTCAGCGCTTTCAGGGGGTAGGATGTCCCTCCTTCCTTAGAAACCAAGCGGGTAAAGGTGGGGATGAATTTTGAGGTTTCGATGTTTGTCGCTAGGGTCATGATTTTCCTGTCTTGCCGTCAACTAAATCTACAAGCATCCTATCACCGGCAAAATCTTGGTGTCAAATATACCCGACTATTTTTGTCGGGTATAAATTTATACAAAAACTAGGGGATAATCTGGGGAGCAGCAAGGGTTAAGGGGAAATGGTTAAGCTGCCGTGTCAGAAAACTTCGGTGTAGTTTCAGGTCAAAAAAAGGACTAGGAGAAGGGATTTAAGTTTTTTAGGAGGCTATAGCCTATTTACTGCGAATTTTATCGAAATAAGCCCTAATTTTTCTTTAAATAGCTTAAACAGGAGGCGATTAACTACGGTTGTCAGAAAGTTTCTCGCTTTACTCCGGATGATTGTCAAGAAAAGTGACAAATTATGTGATTTTGTTGAGAAATAATAATTTTTTCTGGACTGTCAAATAAAATTGACCATTTTCGGCGGTCGGCAGGAGATTATTTTTATTTATTCTCCCTTCTCCCTAGGAAGGTAGGGTTGATTCATGAATCAACCCTACGGGGGCAGGGGGGATCAAACCTTAAGAGTCAGTGGTCAGGAGACATCTGCTTTTTGATAAAAAGTTAAGGTGGTATTGCCGTAGCGTTTCTGACGACAAATGGTTAAACCTTCTAGATTAATTGCTTGCCAAGATTTGGGATTATGTTCCACGGCAATTTCCCCCAGAGAATCTAATAAATTAAATTGAGAGATGGCAGTTAGTACGGGTAAATATAAACCGCTTTCGTAGGGAGGGTCAAAATAAATTAAATCAAAACTTTTCCCCGCTAAAGTGGCTAACTTTGTCACCACATCCCCCCGAATTACTTGGAATTGCTGGGGAGAAGTTGCTAAATTGCGCCAATTTTCCTTGATAATTTCGCCAGCGCGTCCTGATTGTTCAATTCCGATTACTAGACTCGCACCTCGACATAAAGCTTCCGCACCCATGGAACCATTACCCGCACAAAGATCCAACCAACGACAGCCAGATAATTTCTGTTGCCAGATATTAAATAAAGCTTCTCGCACCCTTGCTGTCGTCGGACGGGTTAATTGTCCTGCTAGGGTTTTTATGGGACGATTGCCGTAAATTCTCATTAGTTAAAAGGCAAATTCAGTTAATCTTTTTTGTAATAAATCAGGAAAAAGAGCATAGTATCTTTGATTGAGAGGAGAGGGATGGGGGAGAGGCAATAAAGTCACTTTCTTTTGCTGTTTTAATCCATCTTCATCGGTAGCGGTAAGGGTAACTAGCAGTTTTTTAGTAAAGCGTTCTTTATCAAGATAGAATTTATCCACTTCTTTGGGTTTCCCGTAGGGTTCAAACCATTTAAAAGCTTCCGTGCCAAGGGGAATGATATGATCACCTTGCCAATAAAAAACTAGCAGTTTTTCTATAAATGGACGAAAACGATCTTTCACTTCCCCAGAATAAGCTTTATTACCAGGAGGTTTGTAGGGAACTGTATTAGTTAGGAAAATTCGATCGCACACGGATAATAACTCTTGACGATCATGAGATTTTCTCCCCTGCCAAGCTTGAAAAAATCCCTCTCTCACCATTCTACCGGCAGCCCCGATCAAAGGTTGTCCTGCATACACTTCATCTCGTCCTAAATCCCGCCCAAAAAAGCATAACTGACTAGCCAGATTACCTGCATACAAAACCGGTTCAAAGGGGTCTTTTTTGGCCTCTTGGTAAATTAGGGTATCGATCGGAAAATCCTCTTTTTTTGCCTCTTGGTGTACCTGTTTAATTAGGGTTTTAATATCGGTCATTTCAGTTATCAGTTATCAGTTATCAGTTATCAGTTTTCAGTTATCAGTTTTCAGTTATCAGTTCACTGTTTACCGATCACTGAAAAAAGCTTCTCCCTACACCCTACACCCTACACCCTACACCCCACACCCCAATTCACTCCTCGGTGCGATAGCCAAATTCTGCTAAAAGTGAGCGAGATTGTCGCCATTTTGGTTCTACCTTCACAAATAATTTTAAATATACCTCCCCGGCGATTAACTTTTGAATAGCCGATCGAGCCGAAGAGCCGATCGCTTTTAACATACTGCCATTTTTACCGATGACGATCCCTTTTTGGGAATCTCGTTCCACGTTAATGGCGGCAAAAACCTTGGTTAAAGCGGGAGTTTCCTCGACGCGTTCAATCACCACTGCCACAGAATGGGGAATTTCCTGACGGGTTTGCCGTAAAATCTGTTCGCGGATTAATTCGCCCATAATAAACCTTTCCGGTTGATCGGTGACTAAATCGGGGGGATAGTAATAGGGACCGACTTCCAGGGAATCAATTAACAGATTTTGCAATGCTTCGATTCCCGTCCCCTCCAGTGCCGAAAATTTGAGTAGAGACCAGTTATTTTCCGCCGCTAAGGTACGATAACTATCGTCTAGAGGCTCCGGGTCTTCCGGTTGCTGATCGGCTTTATTTAGCCCTAAAATCGTGGGATTTTGGTTTTTAGTCAGTAAATCGGCGATATAGCGATCGCCACCACCCAAAAAATTGCTACTATCGACAACAAATAAAACTAAATCTACAGAATTTATGGCGTTTTCAGCATTTTTAACTAAAACTTTGCCTAATTCGTGATGAGGCTTGTGAATGCCGGGGGTATCGACAAAAATCATCTGGGCGCGCTCGCTGGTGACAATGCCGCGTAAACGGTTGCGGGTAGTTTGAGCGATGGGGGAAGTAATGGCGATTTTTTGTCCCACTAATTGATTCATCAGGGTAGATTTGCCCACATTAGGACGGCCAATAATGCCAATAAAACCCGATTTAAAACCGGTCGGTGCGATGGGAATTACTGCCGAATCGAGATTAACGGCTTGAGAGTTGATAAAATCGTTCATAATTAAAGAATATTACTTAAAAAATATTTTTACCCATGCAAAGGATAATTTTGTTCTTGTTAGTATTGATTCTAGGCTGTAGTAACCATTTAGAATTATCTATAGCGGGAAATTTAAGCGATCGCTTAACCGATTATCCTCGCTGGATGACTAAACCGGTGGTTAGTTTTGCCAGCGGAGATTTAGTTTATCCCGATTGGATGGTAGGCAATTGGACTGTCACCAGTACCCTGATTGATTTAACCGCTCCTCTTGCTCCCCAGATTATCACACCTGGTTTTGAAAGTAATCGTCGTTACCTAGAACAATCGATCGAGTTTCCAGTGAGATTCATTGAGAAAGCTATGTCCAGACCGATAAATGCTGCCTTTTTATCCACCATTATCAGTAAACCATCAACTGTGGCCGATCGATCCTTTAATGGTTTAGCAATTAGTCGCGCCTATTTAGGTAATCAATCGGTATTATCGGTAAAAACTGACCCCAATAATCCCAATCGTCAGATTGCCTTTTTACGGGGCGCTCATCAACTAATTTCCACGGTAATTGCCAGAAATAGCGAAACTCCTAGCCGAAATCAATTTATTGCCACAGAAATTATTCAACAAATTTTCCGGGGAGAAACCAATACTTATCTTAATGAGGTGGAAACCACCACCGCCTATCAGTTATTATCTCCTAATAAAATTCTAGGCGATCAGGTGACAGCCATTTATCTTTCCCCCCAATCGCCTGATTATTTCCAAGCGCCGAATCGTCCTGTGGCTTTGTATCGTTATCGCTTACAATTGCTGAAAGATTAATATAGATCCTGAAAAAATCAAAAATCTTCCCTTAGGTGAGGAGACAGGAAGAGAAAAAGACAAGAGACAATTCTAGCCATAAAACCTAAGATTATGTCCAAAAGGAATTAAGAGAACTTTCCTGGGCCTAGTTTTCGGACTTTATTGGAGGACTTGGGGACGATTTGCTTGAATACTCTTAATCCCTCCTACAGCAGATGTTATGGCCTTTTGTCAACGGGGAAGTTCAGTTATACTGCCTTTTAGTCAGCCAAGAAAGCGAGGCTCCCACCGCCATTAACTGCTCAATGTCAGCTAAGTTTCTTTTTCTTGAATTGGTCTTTGATGGGTTTGTAGGTGGGGTTAATAGTCCAGTTATTCAACCTTTTTTAACGCATTATTTCTGTGAGGTAAATGTTATGACTAATATAGCGGTAAGCGCTTGAGTGAGATACAGACCAAGCTTTGCCTAGCATGGTTTATAGCTCGTGACACTGTACCTCATACGACTGCACACCGCTATATCATAGGGTCTGCTGAAAAAGTAGGGGCGAAGCATTCGGGCAATAACCTATCGGTGAAACCGTAGATTTTCTATCCGAATGCTTCGCCCCTACAGGACGCGGGCCGATGAAGACACCAGGTTTTGAAGCACGATTCTCTCAAAATCTTGCACCTGTTTCGCAAGAAAAGCCACAAAACCCTTACCATGCCTATATTTCACATTTATTCAGCAAGCCCTATCATAGGAATAGGTTCTTCTGCAGCAGGATTAAGCACTTATCTTGCGACTTTAGCTTATCATCAAAAACATCAGGTAAAATCTAAAAAGGTTTTATCTTGTCAAGTAACACCGAGTAATCCGTCTGCAAGAAACTTGAGTTATAAGGCAGAAAACATTTTAAAAAAGCAATTGATGTTAGACGCAACACAATTTAAAGGTAGCTTTTGCGATCATCCTTTCTATCGTTTTACTATTACTCTGGAAATAAAAGGATTATTTTGGGCTAAAAATACAGAAGAAGTTTCATTTGATATCTACGATATGCCAGATAGTCTCTTGAGAGATATTAGAAAGTTTTCATCATCTCATAGCTTCACAGAATATTATGATGATTTATTTAGTGATATAGGTGGATATTTCTTACCAATAGATGGAACATCTCATCGAGAAGATGAGGTATATGCTAAGTCTTTAGAAAAATTTACTACAGATTTAACACAGCGTAACCCTCAAGGTTGTCCTATCGCTTTTGCTGTCACGAAATGTGATTTATCAGAACTTTGGGTTAATCGAGATGATCCTCGTGGTATGGTACAAAGACGCTTTCCTAAAATGTATGAAATTCTAGAAAATTGGACTCAAGAAAACAAGGAAAAAGTTGAATATTTTACCACTTCATCCTTCGGAGTATTTGGTCAATATTGCGACCCTAATTCAATTATTCAATCAAAAAGTAAAGAGGGAACATCGGCCGTGATTAGAAATCCTCAAGAATGGCAACCTTTTGGCCTAATTGAACCCTTATATTGGTTATGTACGGGTAAAATGCTATAATTATTGTAGGAAAAACTAATATTGCTTGCCCAAAAAAATATTGAGTGATTCGGGAAATTATGAAAATGAAACGCTATCAACTTCTTCAAGAAAAACGAGAGAATATTATAAAAATTGCTCGAAAACATGGAGCATTTAATATTCTCATATTTGGATCAGTTGCCAGAGGAGAAGACAGCAATGACAGTGATATTGACTTTTTAGTAGAAATGGAACAAGGGCGCAACTTATTAGATAGAATTGGTTTAATTCAAGACTTAGAAGATTATTTAGGCTGTAAAGTTGATGTGGCTACTATTAACAGTTTACGAGATTGTTTTCGGGAAAGAATCATGAAAGAGGTGATTCCTTTATGGGTGATGACTTAATTTATTTAGGTGATATTTTAGATAGAATTGAACGAATCGAATCTTATACACAGGAGGGAAAAGACAGATTATATCAATCTTTATTAATTCAATCATCAAATTATTGCCAATGAAAAGAATTACAATTAGTTGACAACATGGAGGTTAAACAAGTGAATCAAATTATTTGTATCGGCGATCGCGTTGCAGGAAAAACACATCTTTGTCTAGAAATTCTTAATCCTGATGGTCATTATATCAAAGTTGTAGAACCCGATTATAAATTCATGAAATCTTTGATACTTGACGATAGAGGAATTACAAGAGCAGGAACAATAAACGGGTGCAGGTTTTCTGAAACATATATGGAGTTTAAGGCTTATTTAACAGCTGGTCTTCAAACAATTGACTTAGATATAATTGATACATTAGGAGAAATTTGGCGAAAATCTTGGCAAGATGTTCATGATGAGATGTGGCAAGAAACATTAAATAAAATTCAGACAGCAGATGCGGTTTTAGTTATTTTAGAACCTTATCGAGAGATTATTAATCCTGAAAAAGACAATCTAGATCATTTTATTACTCGTCAACAATGGATCAAAAGATTTGAAAAATGGGTTGACTTTTTGCTCAAAGAATGCTCTCAAGTTTCTCACTTATTAATCTGTTTAAATAAAGTGGATCTCTGTCCGATTAATCTCACGGAAGAAGCTAAAAAACTAGCTTATGATCCTCATTATCAATACCTTAATTGGCAAGAAAAAGACAGTTATGTTTATCATCGTTATTTTACCCCCGTACAGTCTCAAATTCAACGACTAAATCAGCATCGAGAAAAGGCTGCACGTTTCTTTATTACTAGCATTTATCAGCGAGATTTACTAGAACTTCCGTTAATTTATATCAGTAGTTATGTAAATTTCTCTTAATTATTTCAAGACAACTTTATTATACAATGCTATAGGCGATCGCTTTGATTTAATTCCTCAAATATAGCGTTATTGGTTGTGTACGGGTAAAATGCTATGATCAGGAAAGAAAATTTTCATCAATGACAAGTATTATTTATAGCGGTAAGCGCTTGAGTGAGATACAGACCAAGCTTTGCCTAGCATGGTTTATAGCTCGTGACACTGTACCTCATACGACTGCACACCGCTATATTAGATTGCAGGGTGTAACTATCTAATATTTTTTTTATTTTCTTCAAGATAATTAAACCAGTTAATTAAATCAGATTGAGAGGTAAAATCTAATAAAGCTTCTCCTAAATCTTCTAATTGTTCTAAAGATAATTCTTGAATTTTGTTGACCCAATCAGTTGAAATATTACCAACTCGGCGATTAATTTGTTTAAGAATTAGATTGGCTTCGCCTTTTTTAAAGCCTAAAATCTCACCTTCTGTGATTCCTTTAGCGAGAATTTCTTGATAAATAACCGATTCCTTCATAATTTCCTCCTTGAGTAATCTTTTAATGATAGATTGATTTAAAACTAACCCTGCAATAATACCAGTTGAGGCAGCAATGTTATTTCTCTCTATGTTATCAGAAATTTTTTCAATTTGACGAGCTACTTGTTGTAATACTTTTTCTGGATTATCAGTTTGAGACAACACTGCAAACGGAAGTAAACCTGATACATCTAGAAAGGTTTCACTGGGAACTTCCCAGAGTCTAACTACATTATAACGATGTTGTAGTTCTAATAACTCAAAGGTATTAATTTTGACAGCAGCAGATTGATTTTTTCTCAGATAAATAACCACTTGATAAACTCTTTTTCGAGGAAGCCAACGATAAATCCTCAGACGATAATCAGCCATTCTAAAAGGAATATCTTCTTTCGGATCTGTCTGAAATTCGATGTGAAGAATTAAGTCTTCTGATTGTAAAAAAATAAAACTATCTACTCTAATTGGATCTAGCAGTAACTCAGTCGGTTCCAACTCGGTTAATGTAGTCGGTTCTCCCATTAACCAAGTGGCTATATCCCTTGAAAAAAGTGACGCTAAGGTTCGACAAACATTATCATACATTCTTTCATCATATCATAAATTAGTCTCATTGTAGAATTTGCCATCTCAATTGTTAAGTAACAATCGACCAAATAAGTCGAGTTTGTAACTATTCTAATTGCTAGTATCCCTTAAAATTCTTATAGGCAAGTGTATCACAAAATTGGCCAATTGCCAATAGCGTTTGACATCCTCTGCACCCAGGGTGAGGATGTCAAACAATCATCAAAAATAGCAGAGGTTGCCCCTTAGTTATATAATGAGATCACGGCTAATTTGATTGGCTATCGACCCTATTCATGTCTATCTCTCCACCCCGTTCAGGTTACACTTTACCGGTTTTTGCCTGTGCCAGTGCGATCGCATCTCTCCAGCATCTCCACGGCGAAAATGAGCTAAATTCCGTTACTTTTAATCTTTTAGAACCGCCAGAAGCCGTTACTATTGCCATCGAACAAGTTGCCCGACTGAACCCCGATGCTGCCCTAGCCATCACCCGCAGCGATCCGGGGGACAATTTAGATTTAACTAGAAATACCCCTATATGGGCGTTAGTAGAAAGAAAGACGGGTAATCAAGAGATAGAGATTCAAGGCGGCGAAGGAATCGGCCTACAGGTTGATAATAGCGGAAAATCAGCTATCTATAGTTATGCCCAGCGTCTCCTGCAAGAAAACCTCAGACCCCTGTTACTGCCCCAAGAAAGCCTCAAAGTGACGATTATCCTTCCAGAAGGCAAAAAACTGGCCACAAGGACTTCTAACGCCGCTTTTGGGGTGGTAGAGGGATTATCTTTGTTGGGTACCACCGGCATTTCCCAACCCCTCAGCGCCCCCGGACAGTTAGAAATCTTTCGTGAGCAATTAAAAAATTTATCCCGTCGTTTCGATCGCTTGGTGTTTTGTATCGGGGAAAATGGCTTAGATTTAGCCGCTCAAATGGGTATTAATCCTGATATTTTGGTAAAAACAGCCAATTGGATCGGGCCGATGTTATTAGAGGCACAATTACAGGGAATCTCTGAAATTCTTTTGTTTGGTTATCACGGTAAATTAATTAAACTTGCCGGGGGAATCTTTCAGACTCACCATCATCTCGCCGATGGTCGTCGGGAAATTCTTACCGCCTACGCCGCTAAAATGGGTTTAGCTACCCCCCATCTCCAGCAAATTTTTGACAGTAGCACCAGCGAAAACGGTCTGGAATATCTGCGTCAATTAGACCGGCAAACGGGAGATAATTGGGTGGAACGCATCTATGGAGAAATGGCTAATACGATTGATCGCCGTTGCCAAGAATACGTTTATAACCACAGTAACGGTCATCTTAGGGTCGGTTGTATTTTATTTGATCGCTCTCGTTCTTTGATCAGCAAAAGCGAAAATGGCCTTAAATTTTTGCAAAATCTACAAGTTACCCCCCAGTGACCGTGCTATGATCGTGGGAATATTTAGTCTTAAAAAATGAAAATAATAAGGCTAGACTATTCTAGCTTATTTTCAGAACAATAGCCGATTTAGTTCACAAATCTTTAACCTTTTCCTGCCAGTTTCTTTTTTTGATCGCAGTGACAACTCAAACCCCCCTTCCCACCCCCCAAGAGACTTTGCCCTCAGAGTCCTTCACTAATAGCCTTAATCGTCAAATAATCATCATTCTTGACTTTGGCTCCCAGTATTCTGAATTAATCGCCCGCAGAATCCGGGAAACGAACGTTTACTCCGAAGTTCTCTCCTATCGTACCAGTGCCGAACAATTGGCACAAATCAACCCGAAAGGAATAATTCTTTCGGGCGGCCCCAATTCCGTCTATGATCCTGGAGCGCCCCACTGTGATCCCGAAATTTGGAATTTAGGTGTACCCATCCTCGGAGTTTGCTACGGGATGCAATTGATGGTACAGCAGTTAGGGGGCAGGGTAGAACGGGCAAAACGGGCCGAATACGGCAAAGCATCCCTATTTATCAACGATCCTACCGATTTATTAACCAATGTCGAGAACGGCTCCACCGCATGGATGAGTCACGGAGATTCCTGCGTGGAATTGCCCGCGGGTTTTGAAATTCTCGCTCATACCGATAATACCGATTGTGCGGCCATTGCCGATCACAAGAAAAAACTCTTTGGAGTGCAGTTTCACCCGGAAGTTGTCCATTCTGTGGGAGGAATCGCCTTAATTCGCAATTTCGTCTATCATATCTGCAAATGCGAACCCACTTGGACCACGGAAGCTTTTGTCGAGGAATCGATCCGAGAAATTAGGGCAAAAGTGGGCGATAAGCGAGTTTTATTGGCTTTATCCGGCGGTGTGGACTCCTCTACCTTAGCATTCCTCTTGCATCGAGCGATCGGTGATCAACTAACCTGTATGTTTATCGATCAGGGATTCATGCGTAAGGGTGAACCAGAACGATTAATGCAGATATTTAACGAGCAATTCCATATTAGAGTCGAGTATGTCAACGCTAGAAAGCGATTTTTAGCGCAAGTGGCCGGTGTCACGGATCCCGAAGAAAAGCGCCGTCGTATCGGCCATGAATTTATTCAGGTGTTTGAAGAAGAATCGAATCGTTTGGGACCCTTTGATTATCTGGCCCAAGGAACTTTATATCCCGATGTGATTGAATCGGCCGATAGTAATGTAGATCCCAAAACCGGGGAAAGAGTAGCGGTTAAAATTAAAAGTCATCATAACGTTGGTGGACTGCCGAAAAATCTCCGGTTTAAATTGGTCGAACCCCTGCGAAAATTATTTAAGGATGAGGTGAGAAAATTAGGTCGATCGATCAGTCTTCCGGAAGAAATTGTTCGTCGTCAACCTTTCCCCGGCCCCGGTTTAGCAATTCGCATTTTAGGGGAAGTGACCGCAGATAAATTAAATATTTTGCGCGATGCAGATTGGGTAGTGCGCGACGAGATTAATAAGCAGGGAATGTATCACGATTTCTGGCAAGCTTTCGCGGTTTTATTGCCTGTCCGCAGTGTGGGAGTGATGGGAGATCAACGCACCTACGCTTATCCTATTGTCCTACGTTTAGTCAGCAGTGAAGACGGAATGACTGCCGATTGGTCCCGGGTTCCCTATGATTTATTGGAGACAATTTCTAATCGCATTGTCAATGAAGTTAAGGGAGTTAACCGCGTGGTTTATGATATTACTTCTAAGCCTCCCGGAACTATAGAATGGGAGTAGTATTGAATTATTGATTGATTGTTAGTCCCGTCCAAATATTGGGGCGGGATTTTTGCAGAATAGACAATTGAGGAGATTAATTACTACCATGGCACAGTTAGAGATGTGGGAAGAAATAGAAGCGGTGGATTTTGCGGAAGAAGAAGAAGATATTGAAGGAGAATCAGCAAACCAAAAAAAGCTACAACTCAAAGAAATCTCCGAGACTGTTGTTGCTGGAAGTGATTGGACTACCGCAACGATCCGCGATCAATTAATTCGAGAAAATATTCAACTCAATCCGCGCTTTCAAAGACGAGATGCTTGGAGTATTACTCGTAAAAGTCGATTTATTGAATCCGTAATTCTAGGGTTTCCAGTCCCACAGATTGTCTTAGCTACTAATAATAAGGAAAAAGGGAAATTTATCGTTCTTGATGGCAAACAACGCTTACTAACAATTTTACAGTTTTATGGTGACAGTGACACACCTAATAATAGTTTTACTTTACAAGATTTAGAATTTCTAGATAATCTCAATGGCTGCCAATATCAGGATCTAAAAAATGACTTCAATTTGAATGATATCTTAGACCAACTGGATAATCAAACTATCCGCACGATTGTTATCCGTAATTGGAAAACGGAGAGTTTCCTCCATAAAATTTTTCTGCGTCTCAATCAGGAAAATACCCCTTTGTCTCCACAGGAATTAAGACAAGCATTACACCCAGGGGGTTTTATTAATTTTTTAGATGATCGAGCGATCGAAAGTCAAGCATTAAAGAAAATATTTAAATCTTCCTATCCCGATTTCCGGATGCGCGACACTGATATATTATTGCGTTATGTAGCTTTTCATTATTATTTATCTGATTATCGCGGTGATGTTCAGATGCTTCTAGATAAAACCTGTCAAAATTTCAATCAAGAATGGGAAAAACGCTCAGATGAAATTATCAATGTTGTTGATCAATTTGAAAAAGCTGTCCAAACAACAATTAATATTTTTGGAGAGAAAAACTTTTCTCGTCTCTGGTTATATAAAGAAGGAAAGTATCGAAGTCAGTTGAATCGAGCAATTTTAGATGTGATGGTTTTTTACTTTTGCGATGATCTAATTAGAGCAGCTGCCGAGAAAAACAAAGAACAGATAGAAAATGCTTTTAAAGAATTATTATCTAACCCTGACAATGAATTTAGGAACTCAGTAGAAAAAACTACTAAAAGTATTAGAGCAACTTACAATCGTTTTCATTTATGGGGTCAAGCTTTATCAAAAGTATTAGATATTAACTTCAATATTCCTCAGATGGAAGACAATCGTATTATTTTTAAGGGGTTAAGATAGTTAGTTTTTTTACTATGCCGAAATCTCTGAGATTTAGACAACTAACCAAAGAATTGAATCGACTAAAAAAACAATTCCTACCTCGTAAATTTAGCGAGATAAATGAATATTCTGAAAGACAATTAGCTTTAACTTTTGCCTATCGAGTTTTTGCTCATGCTGAGATTGAATCTTATCTTGAAGATCGAGTTTGGCATACCGTACTGACAGCAAAAAATATCTGGGATAATCAAAAGAAAGCTGGTCGAGTTTTGTTATGTGTAATCGCTTTTTCTGGTCAAGAAATGGAAGCTCCTCCCGACACCCTTACTCCTCTTAAAGGTAAGAAAAATCTGCCTGAAGATAAACTAAAAATAACTAAAAAAATTGACATAGCGATTAGATGTTTTAAATCAGTTATCGATCAAAATCATGGGATTAAAGAAACTAACCTATTAAAATTACTCTTACCAATCGGCATCGATAGTGATGACTTAGATAAAGTTTGGTTACTAAATATGGATACTTTTGGAGAAGAACGCGGTGAAATCGCTCATTCTTCAGCAATAAAAACGAAACAACCGCCTAACCCTGCCGACGAATTAGAGAGAGTTAAACAAATTATTCAAGAATTAGAGAAAGTCGATCAATTGATTACTAACTTGCTCAAGGAATTGCCCTCTTAATAAAACTTAAAATGTTAATTATATCAAAAATACAGTACAATGAAAGGCAGAGAATAGAGAGCTAATCATCAAGGTGAAACATAGACCAATTGCGATCGATTTATTTGCCGGCTGCGGTGGGATGTCCCTTGGTCTAGAAGCGGCGGGATTTGATATTGCTGTAGCGGTGGAGTTTGATGCAGTCCATTCCTTGGTTCATCATTTTAACTTTCCCTATTGTCAAACTATTTGCCGGGATATAGCCAAAGTAACAAGTAGAGAAATATGGGAATTATTAAAACTAAAAGGCTATGCCACCGATGTTAGTTTAATTGCCGGCGGTCCCCCCTGCCAAGGTTTTTCATTGATTGGTAAACGACAAATAGATGATCCTAGAAATTCTCTTGTATTTGAATATCTGCGGATTGTAGCAGAAATTAAACCCAAGTATTTTATCTTTGAAAATGTCCCCGGCATGGCTACGGGTAAACACAAACAATTTTTAGAGGAGTTAATTTCTGAATTTGAAGCTATTGGCTATACAATTAATCAGCCAATTAAAATCCTTGATGCCAGTGAATATGGCGCACCACAAAAGCGCAGAAGATTAATCTTAATTGGTAGTCGAAAAGACGTGCCGATGGCTAAATATCCTTTGACAAAGACCGTCGATTTGAACTCAGCCAAAAAATCAGCTTTTACCAGCGTCTATGATGCGATTTCAGATTTAGAATTAATACCTGCCTTTATCGATACTGATTTAGGCATACCTGCATCAAAATTAGATTATAGTGGTAAGAGGAAAAAATATTCAGTGCAGCCAGGGGATATTTTTAAACTTTGCCATCAAAGAACAGTAGATACAAAAATCTATGGACATATAGGCTCAGTTCATACCCAAAGATCAATTGATAGATTTATCGTAACCGAACCGGGTACAGTGGAACCAAAAAGTCGCTTTTTAAAGCTTTCTCCCACTGGTTTATGTAATACTCTCCGGGCCGGAACTAATAGTGACAAAGGGGCCTATACTGCTCCCAGACCCATTCACTATTCTATTCCTCGTTGTATTACTGTACGAGAAGCCGCCAGATTACATACATTCCCCGATTGGTTTCAGTTTCACCGCACAATATGGCATGGTTTTCGTGAGATTGGTAATGCAGTTATTCCGCTATTATCGAAAGAACTCGGTGATGCTGTGATGGAAGCAATGAATATTAATCCAGCCAATTTCGACCAGCTTATTTTGGAAAGAATGCCCGAAGACTTATTGCTATATAATATGTCTCAGGCATCAAACTATTGGGGAATCTCTGACGATGTTATCCCGAAAAGAAAACGAGGTGTCTCTCAGAGGCTGTTCGGTATTTAAATTATACCAATCAAAGAGTATTTCTTTCAGAAGCACTGCGCTACAATTTGCCGTTAATTCAGGTTCCTTCTGGTGAATTATTTGTCATGGGAGATAATCGTAATAATAGCAACGATTCCCATATCTGGGGATTTTTACCAGTCAATAACGTGATTGGCAATGTAGTTTTTCGCTTTTTCCCACTGCATCGCTTTAGCTGGGTTTAATGGTTCTAATCTAACTTCTGACTTCTGTTTCCCCGCAACCTCAAATACCAGGATAAATGTAAAGATTTATTAAAATATAGTGTAGGATACAACGTTTGTGGCGGGGTGGTGTCTATCGTTGTATATTGGGAAATGTGGTAGAGCGTCCCAACCCTGATCGCAAAAACCGCCACAAACGACTCCCAACTGTATCTGTCTCTTTTAGAACGCCAAATAACCGTGGAGACTTGCGATGACTGCAACACCTGGTCAAAACACACAATCTTCGTCAGCCACTTGCTTGAAGAAACCAGATTTTCGTAAGGAAACTCGCTTAGGATTAGTGCTTTATGGTGGGGTTTCTCTAGCAGTTTATATGAATGGTGTTTGTCGAGAATTTTATAATGCAACAAGGGGTCGGGGAATTTATAAATTAATTAAAGCACTGACAGATTCAGATATTGTTGTTGATATTATATCGGGAACTTCAGCAGGAGGGATTAATGGAGTTCTCTTGAGCTATGCAGTTGCTAATAGCGATCAAGACAGGGTAGTTGATTTTAAAGAATTTGGAGATATTTGGCGAGAAAGTGGAGATATAAATAAATTACTGCGTCCGCTCAAAAAAGAGAATAATCAAAGAGATGTTAATTCTCTTTTAAACGGCGAGGGATACTATCAGGAAGAACTTTTTAAAGCTTTTGAACAAGCTGGAAATAACCAACAATCTGCTCCTGATGGAGAATGGTATTCAGAGTTTAATGAACTAGATTTATTTATCACTGGTACTGACGTTTTAGGAAGAATATATAAAACCTTTGATAACACTGGAAAAGTCATCGAAATCAAAGATCATCGTTGCGTTTTTCAGCTTAAATATCGAGAAGATCAAGATGTTGGTGACCCTTTTTCTACGACAGATAAAGATACTCAAGAAGCCTTAGCTAAACTCTGTCGAATCACCTCTTGTTTTCCCCTGGCTTTTCCCGTAGTACCTGTCGCAATTAAGTCTGATAATAAGGTAGATAACAAACTACAAGAATGGGGAAAACTTCTGAGAAATCGCATCCTTCCGCCAGAACCTCCACAAGAGGGATATAAACTCTATTTTGTTGATGGAGGAGTTCTAGATAATCGTCCTTTTAGTTATACCACTGAAGCCATTTATTATCGTACAGCAGATCGTCCTGTCAATCGTCAATTATTTTATCTCGATCCCAATCCAGAAAGCTTTGTTGACAGTCCCAAATTCAAAAAAATGGAGCAACCTACTGTTTGGGAAGTCATCACAGGTTCTCTAATCAGTTTACCCAGGTATCAAAGTATTGGCAAAGACCTGCAACAAATCAAAGATATTAACAACAAAATTCGTAGCTATAATTTGTTATTAAAGAGTGTTGATGAAGAAGTATCTGAACAAACAACAGAAGCCAAAAATCGTTATTGGCGTTGTCGTTTAGTCAGTTTAAGAGATATTGTTCTCTCCTTAGTTTTTGACAGCCAATATTTCGTTGGACAAGAAAAAAAACAAGAAGAACTATTAGAAAAAAGTGCCAGTTTATTGACCCAATTTATTACTAATTTAGAGGAAGTTAAAAGTCGAGAGGAAACTTTAAATTCCGTAGCTCAAGATATTGAAAATCTAGATATTCAATATGCTATTAGAAAACATAACTTTCTCTTGTCCCAAATTTACTCTCTGATGTCTGATGCTATTACTAAAGATACAGATGATATTACCAAATATGCAGAGTTGAAAAATTTAGCCAATAAAATCACTTGGCTGCTAGAGTTGCTCAAAGTCATTGATCAGGTTGTCAAAGAAATCATAAAATCCGCACCTGTTCGCCAAAAATTTTATCAACTCATTAGAGAAGAGGAAGAGGACAATAATCAAGAATCTGTAAATTTGAAGCGCAAAAAAATATATAATTATCTATTAACGTTGTTGCGTCTTATCTTAGATAGTCGAGATTTAGCCGATGTCACCGTAGAAAATCTCAAAGAGCTAGATTTTGACAAAATCGGTTCTATCCAGGGACAATTACAGAACAGGGTTAAAGATGTAGCTCTGGATCAAGCTACAACAAAAAGCAAAACAATCTTAGAAAAAATAGAAAAAGCTGCTGCGGAGTTGTTAACTGAACAATCGGAGAATGTAGAACCAGCAATTGGCAAATTTGAGAAATTTCAGCTAATTGATCAAGTTATATATCCCTATCAGTATTTGTCCGATGTCCAAAACAAGAGTCTAATTAAACTTGTTCGTATTTCTCCCAATGATGCTGATAAAGGATTTGGCAAAGATAAGGGACTTGAAAAAAAATTAGCTGGAGATCAATTTCGTGCTTTTGGAGGCTTTTTTAAGAAATCTTGGCGTTCTAATGATATACTTTGGGGACGGTTAGATGGAGTCAACCGTATTGTTGATGGGTTGTTAACTTCAGAATCCTTAAAAGCCTTCTCCGGAGTTGTAAGTCGCCAAATTAAACTAGAACAGTTCCCAGGAACTCAGGAAGAGAAAATTCAAGAATACGTCAAGCGACTTGTTGATGAATCTTTTCCCACGGAAACACAAACAGAAAAAGATGGGCTAATTCAAGACTTAATTAAACTTGCTCAACCTAATACAACCCTTGCCAAAGAAGAATTAGAAGACTTCTTAAATAAGCTTGTCAATTTAGGACATAGTGCTATTCTTAAGGAAAATTTAGGGAATGTATTCAAAGACGCAATTTCTGAACAATTGGAATGGAATCAACAAAAAATTGACTCAACTCCTGAGCCAAACTACAAATATGTTGGTGGCTATTTTGACAAAGCAGTAACTCCCTTAGCTGCGGCAGAACTTGCTCAACGTTTCCTAGAAGATTTAAAAGGGAAAGAAAAAGAATACTTCCTGGGTGAATATGGAGTTGGTTCAGAAACAATAGCGAAAGATATACCTTCTAATATTCTCAAAAGTTTAGGCACTCGGTCAGCGATAATTTTGAGTGATATCATAGAATCTAGTAAGACTGGTAAACGACTGCTTAGACTTCAATCTTATCAGCTTCTCAAACAAATTCTGAATATATACTATTTCCTGTCCCAAGGAAGTAGTCCAAGCAGCTATAAAACACAAGCCTCTCCCCTCATCTCTGCTTTGAAATCATTGCTGCTTTTTATTATTGGATTTGGAGTAATAGCCTATCTACTAAATGTATTACCAAGATGGGCTGTGTTGACCATTGCAACCTTAGCATTACTCTGGATAATAAAAAGCTTATTGGGACTATTATTCGGGAGAACCTCTAAATAACCGCTGGAAGCTGTGCCAAAGAAAAATCAAGGTTCTGTAGGAGTTGCCATGGGGGAGAGAATCTGGTTATTAAAAACTGATTATCTATTCCCTCTTTTGCATGAGTGCCTGTTGGATGAGTGCCTGTCTTCATCAGTAGCCTATACTCAACGGATTTAGTATTACTATCTTACTATCATTTTTATTATTCGGGAACCGTCCACCAAGCGAGAGCAAAAGCTTGTTCTTTCTCGTTAACTTGTTGACGATATTGAACCCGAATTTTATAGTTTCCAGAGATGGGGACAGGACAAAAAATATGCTCTAAACTATCACTATCACTCAGGGAAGCACAGGTGTATTTAGCATTATTATCCTCTTGGGCAGGTAAAAGATACACATCTAAATTATTCAGGCCGCGATCTCGGAAACTTTCATCGATATCATAGAGATTATTGCGATTAGTATCGATTAGTTCTACCAAACGATCCCAAGCTAAAGTTATCGAAGTAAAACTATTAGCTTTTAAAGGCTTTTCCAGGGCATAATCTTGATAACCATTAGCGGTAACTGTAGCGTAATCCCAACCAATGGCAGGAATAGATTCTGCGGCAGACCATTGACCATTACTAAACTGTTGGTAGGCGCGAAAAGTGTTAAGATGTCCCGTCCCCATCTGCATATCTAAAGGAATTTTCGGGTCTTTATAAGCATCGGACTCTAACCAAGTTTTTTGGTCTTTAGTTAAGACTGTCCGTCTCATACCTAACCGTAACCCATCCCCCGTATCTTTAATTTTATCGGCAGCATTAAGCATTACTGCCTTCATCACTTGATGATGACGAGAATCGACACTCCAATGGGGATTTTTTTGATTAATTTGTTGATCGCCGTATTCTTGTAAAAGCGCCACGGATGCTGTAATATGAGGAGCGGCGAAACTGGTGCCACTAACAGTATTTAATTTACCTTTGAGATCATAAAGCTCTATTTTATTGCCGGGGGCAACTAAATTAATTGACCGCCGCAAACCATCATTAATTTCCCGTTTAATTAAACTGCGACCAATACCCACTGGCAAAGCACTAATATTAGCAAAATCAACTTTAGTAAATTTTCCTTCTCTTTTCGCTGTATAAGCGGTAGTAATGCCGTTAAAATGATCGGTGGGAATGGGAATTCCTCCCTTACCTTGATTACCGGCAATTACATAAAGAACATCATCAACTCGCGATGACCAATCAACACATTGAGTTAATAAAGCTTGACCATCTAATTTTGGTTCCTGTCTTTGATCTCTTTGCAAAGATTCCCCAAAACTAAAGTTAATGGCGCGCACATCACCGCTATTTTGTCGGGCAATATTTTGACTAGCAAGACATTCTTCCGGTTGTCCGCCCCGTCGCAAAGAACCCACCGCCCCCGAATATAATCTCGCTTTTGGGGCCACTCCGGGGATTTTTTTATCATCACTGACCATCACTGTTGCCACCATAGCGGCGTGATTATCTAGATAGGTGTTGGGTTTGGCAATTTGATCGCGAAAAAAAACACCAGCTAACTTATAGGGAGGCTGCCAAGCTGCCACTTTATCATAACCGAACTGAGCCGGTCGTCCGATTTCCACTTGACCGATGGCAATTTTTCGCCCTAATAAATTATAGGGTTCCGCCCGCAGGCGATCGGCATAAATTCCCTGTTCACCGATGGAATTAGAAAGAACTAGGGAAGGAAGCAGAATTATCGTTACTACTAACCCGACGACAAACCAAAACCCTCTTTTCATCATCAGCAATCCTGCGGCAGTAAGGTGATACCGATCCATTCTAAGACAGAAATATCAGAAAATACCTAAATCTCTTTTTTGGCTAGGCGGGATGGTAATAAAAAGCTACTGCCAAGATTAAATAGGTGGCTAGTAATAGGGTTCCATCTAACCAATTGGAACGACCAGTAAAGCTGATTAAATTAGTAACAATCACCGCTACAATTAAAGCCACCACGTTAAAGGGATTAAAATTTAAATCCATCGGTTGCTGCCAAAATTGACCGATAAAAACTAATAAAGGTGCCACGAATAAAGCCACCAATAAACTATCACCCATCGCCACGGAAACCGTTAAATCCATCTGATTTTTTAGGGCTAATTGAGTGACGGTAACTATTCCAGAAACATCGCTAATTAAAGGAATGAAAATCACCCCGATAAAGAGAGGAGTGAGATTAAATCCTTCCATCACCGATTCCACTACATCAACAAATAAATCCGACTCATAAGCTACAGCTACGGTGGAAGTAAGCAGCACAAGTAACCAAATCCAGACTTGAGCTTTTTCTTCCTCACTAACCTGATTGTCAGGGGTATTTTCATTACTTAATCCCACTTCGTAGAGATAGCTATGGGTTTTGAGGGAAAATAATAAAGTTAACCCGTAAACTATTAATAAAACCGTGGCGGTGACTAGGGAAAGACTGAGAATATCGGCAACTTCCACCACGTTAGAAGTATATATTACCAAAGTTGGTAAAGCGATCGCTATTACTGCTAAAGTCATGGAAGAACCATTTACCCGCGCTAAAATCGGTTTAAATTCCTGCTCTTTGTAGCGAATTCCTCCCGTGAGCATTCCCATGCCCATAAATAATAATAAATCGCTGAGAATACTACCGGTAATACTGGCTTGTACGATGTCCACCAAGCCTTTTTTTAGGGCAATTAAGGCAATAACTAAAGTGGTAGTATTGCCGAAGATAGCATTAACTAATCCTCCCAAAGTTGGCCCGGTGACTACGGCAACTCTTTCCACAGACGTACTTAACCAAATTGACAGGGGAATGATCGATAAAGCGGCAGTGATAAAAATAGCTTGATCTCCCCAATTAAGACGACTAGCGACCACCGATAGGGGAATAAATAATAGGAAAGCAAAGGAGACAATTTTTCTTAAATTCATGGGTTATTAATGGCGATTTCCCCCACCATTCCCGCTTCAGCATGACCCGGAATAGTACAGATTAATTTATACTTACCGGTTTTGAGAGGAACTATTACCCATTCTGCCTGTGCATTAGGTTTTAATTCTAGTTCGTGAATCGCCCCTTTAATCTCCACTTTTCCCGCTTCAACTTTCTGCGTCCAACTAGCATCGGCGAAGTCTTTAGCGGTAAAATAATGTTTAGTGGGACTGGGATTATCGAGAATTAATTTGTATTTTTGTCCAGCAATAAAGTCTAATTGACTAGGAAAGAATTTTAATTCTCCTTGCCCGGAGCCTAGACTAATTTTAACTTCTAGAGGGGCGGAGCCGGCGCAGGCCGGAAAAGTCACTAACCAACAACTAATTAAAACTATTACTACTGCCACAAATTTTTGATAGATATCCTGGGCAGCGAAGTAGGGATTAGAATTCATTTTGCTCCTCCAGCTTATAATAGAGAAAATCTGGCGGCTTTTAAGTAGCTAGACACAATCAATTACACATATCTAACTACTTCTTGCCTTTTGCATGAGTGTCTATCCTAACCAAGAAATTAATTTTGCACGACTACTTAGGATAATTTGACAACAAGTGGTGATTCTGACTGGCTCTCTTCCCTTCCATTCCCTAAAAGTCCCTTGGCTATGGTTAAAACCACGGGACTTCTAGCCACTGTCAGTTAAATCGACAAAACTAATCTAAGCTATCGGGAGAATGGGGATAAAGTTGTTCTGCTTCTGGACAATCTTCCGAGACATTAATATCAGGATTCGTCCGCGACACCGAGGCCAGTTTTCTGCTAACCGCACCAATACTTTCTAAACGCACCATTTCTTCCCAAGAACTAATTTCGTCTTCTTCTTCTGTTTCGTAGCGAATGGTGACGAGATCGCTTTCTAGATCGACAATACGAGCATTATCAATCCATCTTTGCTGATCGCGCAAGAAAATGCAGACTTCCTGACCATCCATACAGAATTGATAAATCTTGCGGTGTAACATAGATTGCTCCTAAACAGCTTCTTTTGTTGAATTCAACTAACGGGAAGTGACAAAATGCCAATCTCAGCAATAGCTCAAAAATTCCCGTGGATAACACAAAAGGGAGAAAAATTCCGCTAGCAGTGGCAAGAATGGGAAAGGAAAGTCAGGTTTCCGGTTTGGGGCTACGTTCTTCAAAGACATCGATTCGATTAATAGACGGCCTCGGCGATCACTAAAAAATCGCCCTTATAGAGTCATTGTGACATAAATTTTCACTTCCTAACAGTATTCCTGGATGGAATCGGGAATAAGGTTTAGGGATGAGGTTATCCCATTTTTCTTTATTCATGGCAGGCATTCTACACCCCTCTCGCGCCCCTCCAACCCCCCACATCGGGGTGGCAGGGGGGGGGTTGGGGGTGAGGGCAATTAACCATATCTGCCATTACTTTTGAAAAATGCTATCAGTATCGTCCCCTTTCCAACCCCGAAAAATAGCTATAGACGCTCTGTCATCTTGGCAAGTCATGGGCCATCGCTCGCCACTTGATTCCGTTGGCCGATAGATAGGGTTTGCTGAAAAAGTAGGGGCGAAGCATTCGGATAGAAAATCTACGGTTTCAGCGATAGGTTATGCCAAATGCTTCGCCCCGACAGGACGCGATCGCCGCTCAAGATGCCAGGTTTTTGAGCCACTAGCTGGAAAATCTTGCAGCTGCTTGGCCAAACAGTCCCCCAAACCCCTTCCCTCGTCTATATTTCACATTTATTCAGCCAACCCTAAATAAAAAATGGCTGTGAGCTCATAGCTACTTCAGGGTAAGCGCATCTTAAGGATCCTTGACAAAATGAACTTTATGTGAGTTGCTTACCCACGATTCAGGCATATTTGAGGAGAATTTGCCATCTCAATTGTTAATAGCGTTTGAGATGCGCTCACCTTGTACATCGAAGGAGCTATTTATTATTTACTCAGACTGAGACTCAGGGGGTAACTTAGGTTGAAATAATTGGGAAGGAACAAAACGAAAACCGCTTTGATCTTCTTGACGAATTAATAATCCTTGTTCTTCCATCGATTTAAGTTGGGGCAAGAGAGCAACAAAGGTTATAGCATCAAGTTTAGCCAAAGTTTGATCAGAAATATTCTCACTAATGCCACCGGCTTGATGAGCAACGTATAATAAATGACGAAACTCAGGACGTAAGGAATAAGTAAAGTGTTCTTGAAGGATTTGCCAAATTGAATAAAAAGCAGTTTCATCAATAATTTCATATCCTTCTGAAGCAGCTTGCCGTAATACTTTTTCACAGATAGTATTCAGTTCTCGAGGAATTCCTTGAGCGTAACCCGTAATTAAATTGATGACTTCCTCTGTGAAAGGATAGGGATCATTTCGCTGTTCGTTTCTGGCACTATTAAGATAATTAATAGCAATGTGACGTAAATCATCCTGACTCATGGGTTCAAGAGGAATATCTTCAGAAAAGATACCAAGGGCTTTTAAGGTTGCTTCTTGAAGCTCGGTAAAGCCTCTTCCTGTCATGATAAATCCTCGATGTTTTCCCATCCGAAATAAATCTAAACTACTTTCTAAAATTGTCTGGACAACAATGGGGTCTTTTTTGTCAAAATCATCAATAGCAATAACAATACGAGAATAAATTTCTTCGGCTCTATTTAATAACCGAATGAGTAGAGGATACGGGTCAGCATTGGCGGTGGGAGTCAGTTGATTAGCAGGGGATTCTTCCTTTTTGCCAAAGGATAAAAAGCCTAATTTAACTTGTCCTTCAGTAGTGGTTTTATTACGTTGAATAGAATACCCTAAAAGCGTATTAGCAATGTCTCTTGATTCTTGATCACTATCCGCTAAACTATCGGCTACAGCTAATAATAAAGCACGATAAAATTCCGTGGAACTTTCCCCAGGAATGCTACTCAAATAAAGCACTAACATTTTTTCATTTAGTTCCGCTACTTCCTGTTGTAACTGATGAATTAAATTAAAAATCAAAGCAGTTTTACCAATACCCCAAGCTCCCCTAACTAGGATATTACGTCCTTCATAGAGGGTCGGAATAACGACATCTAAAACTTGATCGCGTCCATAAAAAATCTTTGCTAATTTTTCGGGATCATCGGGGGGAGTTGGTCGAAAAGGATTTTCTATAAGTCCCCATTTTTTGAGAGTTGATTGATAACGGCTGAGTCTTGACATTTTTTTACGCAGATTGTAGAATTTTTAGTAGATGATTAATTTCCTCTAGTCGTTCCTTATCATTGTTTTCTTGATAATATGTTTGTGCTTCTTTTAAATGACTACAAGCTTGGGAAATCTTGCCAATTTGTATTTCTAGATTGCCCAGTGCAGTTGTCACAGAAGCCACATTATCTTGATCACCTAAACGACGGAATAGACGTAAAGAATCTTTAAAATAAAGTCTTGCCTGTTCGAGCCTACCAGTGCGATGATAGAGACGGGCAAGTTCCAATAAAATTGGAGCCAAACTACTAATATCCTTTTGTTTTTGATAACGTTGCTGACAATTTTCTAAGTGTTCAATAGCTTCTGTATAATATCCGCCCTCAAATAAAGCTTTTCCTAATTGATAGGAATAGTTAAAATATAAGGTTTTGTCTTCGGTTTTTTCAATAATTTCTCTAGCTTGTTTATAAGAGTTAATTGCTTGTTGAATGTCTGTCACTTTACCAAGAAGTTTAAATCGTTCTCTGAGAGTATTGGCTAAATTATATTGTGTCTCTGACCAATCTCCTGGAAAGGCTTGACGGGTATAAATTTGTAAGGCTTCTTGATAACAGACAATTGCATTTTCGATATTCTCGGCTTTATTGCCTCTAATTCGTTCACTGTAAGCATTACCTAAATTGTTTTGAGTAGTTGCCCAGTCAAGAGGAAAGGCATCAAAAGTACGAATTTTTAACGCTTCTTGATAACAGAAAATTGCGGTTTCTATATTCTCTACTATATCTCCTTGGATTCTGTTTATGTAAGCAGCACCCAGATTATTTTGTTCCCTTGCCCATTCATAAGGAAAAGCATCACGGGTCAACACTTCTAAAGACTGGTTGTAAGCAACAATAGCTAACTCTAAATTTTCTGCCCTTTCCTCTCTGATGCGTTGACTATAAGCATTCCCCAGATTATTTTGTGTCCTTGCCCATTCATAAGGAAAAGCATCACGGGTATAGACTTCTAAAGACAGGTTATAAGCAACAATAGCTAACTCTAAATTTTCTGCCCTTTCTCCTCTGATGCGATTACTATAAGCAGTACCCAGATTATTTTGTGTGTTTGCCCATTCATAAGGAAAAGCATCACGGGTATAGACTTCTAAAGACTGGTTATAAGCAACAATAGCTAACTCTAAATTTTCTGCCCTTTCCCCTCTGATGCGATCACTATAAGCATTCCCCAGATTATTTTGTATCCTTGCCCATTTTTCAGGAAAAGCTTGACGGGTATATACTTCTAAAGACTGGTTATAAGCAACAATAGCTAACTCTAGATTATCTGCTCTTTCCCCTCTAATACGATCACTATAAGCAGTCCCTAGATTATTTTGTATCACTGCCCAATCTTCAGGAAAAGCATCACGGGTACAGACTTCTAAAGACTGGTTATAAGCAACAATAGCTAACTCTAAATTTTCTGCCCTTTCCCCTCTGATGCGCTTATTATAAGCATTCCCCAGATTATTTTGTACGCTTGCCCATTCATAAGGAAAAGCATCACGGGTTCTTACTTCTAAAACCGTTTGATAGCCTGTAATAGCGATTTCTAGATTATTAGCCCGACTTCCCAAGGGAAAATCTGCAATCTTAATACATAAATTCTGAATCACCCCGACAATACCCGCCACTTCTTCTGGTTTCCCTTGAGAAAACACATTTCTAGCCCATTGTTGCAACAGTTGGGCAAAGATATCATCTAACAGATGTTGACCGCGTTGTAGGATAGGATAAACCACCGTAGGATCGCTATTACTGTCATATTCTGCTTGTAAGACTTCTGATAAAAACTTCTGATATTCCTCTATACTTCCCGCTTGAGGGTTGAGAAACTGCCCCAATTGTTGCACCATATCGCGTAACCAAGATGATGTGATGGACTATGATTTTTTCGACAGACCGACCCTATGAATATGCTAATAAAAAAGGTGGGTTAAGTCCCACCTTGATGACTGATTAGGATTTTTGGCTGAAATAGGCCTCTAGCGCCTCATTGATGATTTGATTCATCGGCCGTTTTTCCGTTTCCGAAGCTTCCTTGAGACGGACAAACATATCATCGGGGACGCTGACACGGTTTTGATTTTTACGCACGCGTTTGGGTTTTGATTCAGTGGTAGTAGTTTCGGTCATTTTAGGTGTGTAGGTGGCTGAAAATGCTTGTAAAGCAGGGAAATTGACTCGATGACAGAATTCTCCGAAGGTTTCGTTATTTTGTTGATCCTGTTGGAAGTAAACGAAAATCGGTTCTAAGACCTTTTCTAGATCATCGATCGCCATTTTATCCAAATAGGGGCGCGCTAGTCGAGTTTGATCGGCTGTTCCCCCTAACCAGAGTTGGTAGGAATTGGGAGCGCTACCCACAAATCCTAATTCTGCCATATAGGGACGCGCGCAGCCATTGGGACATCCTGTCATGCGGATGACAAATTGCTCTTTGCTTAATCCTAAGCGATTAAGCAGGGCGCGAATGCGTTCAATCACGCTGGGTAAAATTCTTTCTGACTCAGTAATCGCTAATCCACAGGTGGGCCAAGCGGGACAGGCCATGGCATAACGGGTTAAAGGGTCAATTTCGGCGGGATTGGTGATAATTCCGTGTTCTTTCAGGATCGCTTCCACGGCTTGTTGATCCTGGGGTTCAATTTCGTAGAGAATGATATTATGGTTAGCCGTCAAGCGCATGGGCAACTGAAAACGCTCGATAATCACTTTTAAGGCGGTTTTTAGCTGAAAACTGCCTTCATTTTTGACCCGGCCATTCTCCACAGAAAGACCAAAAAATAATTTTCCGTCTCCCTGTTCATTCCATCCCAAAAAGTCTTGATATTTCCAATCGGGGAGGGGTTGGTAGGGGGCGATTTTTTGACCGAAATAACCTTCAACAGTGCTGCGGAATTTTTCTACTCCCCATTCTTCGAGGATATATTTCATTCTGGCATGACGACGATCGCCGCGATCTCCGTAATCTCTTTGGGTTGCCACGATCGCTTTTACCAGATCGTACACATCTTCTTTGTCCACATAACCGATCGGATCGGCCATTCTGGGGAAAGTTTCCTCCTTATTGTGAGTTCTTCCCAGTCCACCCCCCGCAAGGATGTTAAAACCCTGTAATTGACCATTTGCGTCGGTAATCACCACTAAACCGAGGTCATTGGTGTAGATATCGATGGAGTTGTCCCCCGGCACTGTGACACCGATCTTGAACTTACGGGGCATATAATGTTGACCGTAGATCGGTTCGATGGGATCGTTTTTGTTAATGCCATTTGTATCTTTTTGTCTCGCAGCCTTGACTTCTGGCGCTTCTTCTGCACTGATAACTTTTTCGCCATCGAGCCAAATTTCGTAGTAGGCTCCAGTTTGGGGAGTGAGTAAATCGGCGATATTATTGGCATATTCCCAAGCATAGCCGTATTCGGGGCGATTTTTGTAGGGGGCTGGCGGTGCGGTGACATTGCGGTTAACATCACCACAGGCCGCTAAAGTGGATCCCATACTGCGGATAATTTCCCCGAGGGTGGCTTTGAGATTTTTCTTTAAAATGCCGTGCAATTGGAAGCCTTGGCGGGTTGTCACCCGTAAAGTGCCGTTACCGTAGCGATCGGACAAACTATCGAGGGTAAGATATAGTTGCGCGGGAATAAAACCCCCCGGACTGCGGGTCCGCAACATCATTTGATAGTCTTTTTCTTGACCTTTGGCTCTATTGTCGCGATTATCCTGTTGATAGGAACCGTGAAACTTGAGGATCTGCACCGCCGCATCGGTAAAATGGGTTGTATCTTCGAGGAGTTCACTGGCCAAAGGTTCTCGTAGATAATTACTGCGTTCTTTGATACCTTCGACTTTAGAAACCTTGGCGGTAGGAGAAATAGGAGTTGTAACCATCGTCTAACAGCACGATAACCTGTGGATAGGTCTTAGGAATAGGAATTTAGACAAGCTCGATCGATCCTAAGAAGTTTTACTAACATGATCTCTAGAGTTCGTTCCAGACTCTGAGGTTAACAGTAGCGATCGAGACCTTAATTCTATCTTAGCTTCTTACCGTCCCCCGCGAACGCCATCTACCGATCGAGTTTTTATGACCAATTCTCCCAACATTAAAACGGTTATTAGTCAAGAACCCTACATTATTCTTAACAATCAGGGAGAATTTCTCCCTTCTATTAATCTGAGTCGTCCTAATTATAAATTGGGGCGGGATGGTCAACAGGTGGATTTAGTTGTTCCCCAACACTGGACGGTGGTGAGTCGAGTACAAGCTTGTTTTCGTCGTCAGGGAGATGATTACTATATCTACGATGGAGACGGGACTAATCCTAGTTCCAATCAACTTTTTATCAACAATCGCGTGATTACTCCCAAAGAGGGCTATCTTTTACGAAATGGGGATGAGATTAATATCGGTCAAGATGTCAAAAATTCGGTCAAGATCACCTATTATCATCCTAACCAACCGGTAAAAAGCCCACCTTTAGCTTTTAAATCGGTTTCCCTAGGCAATCGCAGTGTAGTTTTAGGACGAGATAATACCGCAACTGTGGTTTTAGACGCGCCGACAATTTCCCGACAACACGCAATTATCGATATCGATAACCAGAATCGTTATATTCTCTACGACAAAAGCACCAATGGAGTCTTTATCGACGGAGAAAAAGTATCGGGTAGTGCCATTTTAACTAACGGTTGTACGGTGAGAATCGGCCCCTATAGTTTTCGGTTGCAGGGAGATGACTTAGTTTTATTAGATACGGGGGATAATATCCGTCTGGATGCCGAAAATATCGTCAGGATGGTGCGGGATAAAAAGAAACAACCTTTGATAATTCTCAATCATATCTCCTTACCGATCGAACCGAGTCAATTAGTGGCGATTGTCGGGGGAAGTGGTGCGGGAAAATCGACTTTATTAAAGACTTTATTGGGAATTGAACCCACCACCTCGGGAACTGTTTATCTGAATGGGGAAGAGCTGCGCCAGAATTTTAATATCTATCGCACCCAAATCGGTTATGTTCCCCAATACGATATCGTTCACAGGGATTTAACTGTGGGAGAAGTGTTGTATTATGCTTCTAAATTAAGGCTACCTCCGGATCTTAATTGCCAAGAAGTGATCGAGAAAACCCTGGAGCAGGTGGAATTGTTAGAAAGAAGAAATACTTTAGTCAGAGACTTAAGCGGTGGTCAGTTAAAAAGGGTGAGTATTGCGGTAGAATTATTAGCCAATCCCAAATTATTCTTTTTAGATGAACCCACCTCGGGATTAGACCCCGGTTTAGATAAAAAGATGATGGAATTGCTGGCAAAATTGGCCAAAGAAGGCAGAACAATTCTCCTAGTCACCCATGCTACTAATAATATCAATCTCTGCGATCAATTAGTTTTCCTCGGTCAAGGAGGCAATTTATGTTATTTTGGTTCTCCGGGGGAGGCCTTAAATTTTTTCTCTTTACCTCAGGGGGATTTTGCCGATATTTATATTCATCTGGAAACTAGCGAAAAAGTTGAGCAAGAATGTCAACGTTTCCAACAATCCGACTACTACAAAAATAATATTGAAGCAAGAATCGGTAAAATATTTCAGCAAAATCATAGTAAACCGCAACAGGTTCAACAATCTTTTTGGCAACAACTACAGGTCTTATGTCAACGCTATAGCCAGTTAATTATCCGTGATCAATTTAGTTTAATTTTATACCTATTAACCGCCCCGATCGGAATTTTATTAATGGCCATGGTTTTAGGGGGCAAAAATCCTTTATTTTTGGAGGATAATCCCAGTTTTAATGAGGCTATCCAATCGGCACCTTTAGCCTTAAAAACTCTCTTTGTTTTTACCTGCGCGCAATTGTGGGTAGGTTTTGCCTGTTCCCTACAGGAAATTGTCAAAGAATCAGCAATTTATCAGCGAGAAAGATTAGTTAATCTGGGATTATTACCCTATTTATTCTCAAAAATTCTGGTTTTAGCAGCCTTAGCTTTTCTGCAAACAATTGTAATTACCTGCGTGATATTTTGGCGATTTACTGACCAACAACCGGAATTAATGACTTGGTTAATTGGCTTTTTTATTACCACATTTTTAACTATATTTGCGGCGATTAATCTCGGTTTATTAATTTCTGCTGGCGTTAGTAATATCACTCAAGCAAATAGCGCATTACCTTTAATTTTAATTCCTCAGATTATCTTTGCTGGGGTATTATTTAACTTAGAAGGTCTGGGAAAATATCTATCATGGTTGATGATTAGTCGCTGGTCGATTGGTGCCTACGGGGTATTAGTAGAGGTGGAAGCTATGATTGCAGAAGCGAAAGAACAAAATACTTTTAATTTCCCTTTACCCTTTGAGGATACCAATCAAGTTTATCAATTATCTATCAATAATTTGTTATTGAATTGGGGAGTATTAATTCTTCATTCCCTTATTTATTTTCTCCTTACCTATTGGTTGCAAAAAAGAAAAGATATTTTGTGATCTGAATGATAACTGATAACTTATAAGTAGGGAGGCACAATTATTTGTAGGATGGGTTAGCGGTAGCGTAAACGTGCCAATCTCTACGAGTATTAGACAGTTTTTCATGTAATCTTGCTATCTTCTCCTGAAGTTTTAACCAATTGTTTGAGCCTTTGACTTGATGTTTTAAGCGTCTTTGTAGCAATTTAAGCTTACTCTGTACTTTCAACAAAAATCGAGGGGCTTTGATTAAATCTCCCCGTGAAGTAGCCACAAAACTTTCGATCCCCGCGTCGATTCCTAAACAGGTTTTCCCGGCCGTTATATCGGGGACGGATTCTTGGGATTGGAAGGAAACCGAAACGTAAAATCCCGACGCTTTTTGGATAATTCGAGCTTGTTTAGGCTCGA
>NZ_JADBTF010000068.1:0-11354 GCF_020246295.1 Microcystis sp. M090S1
CGATATACGATACATCTGTACTGGATGAAAAAAGTGCCTGGCTTTTAGGGTATTTTACCTTTTTTTGGGCCTTTTTTCTCGACTTTATTGAGTCGAAACCTTTTTCCTATCGGCATTTCAGGCTTTTTCAGCAAGCCCTATATAGAAAAACTGGCGATTACGATTCACGACGGTTATAGTAATGTATAATGTAATGTATATACTTGAACTGGCTATGGTCAGCAAAATCCGCAAGCAAATTTATATCGAAGCCGAGCAGAATAATTTACTGAAAGAGAAGGCCCGACAAACGGGACTGAGTGAGGCCGAGATCATCCGACAGGCGATTGACCAACACATAATTTCCGTCAAATCTCCTACCCCGAACTTGAGTGCTTGGGAGCGAGAAAAGGCCTTTATCGCTGGTCTCGAAAACCGCCCATCACAACCGGGTAAAAGGGATTGGCGAAGGGAGGATCTCTATGAACGATAGAGTCCTGCTCGATACCAATATTCTGGTCTATCTCTACGATATCGCCGAGAAAAGCAAACGGGAACGGGCATTAACCGTTGTCGATGACCTGATCCGCACCACCCGCGCCGTCATCAGTCCGCAGGTGATGGGAGAATTCTTTCAGGCCGTCACCCGCAGCCGTCGCCCCCTGCTAACCCACGAAGAAGCTCTGGCCCGCATCCGTCAATATCTAATAGCCTGTGAGGTAGTTCCGATCACCGAGTTGATCGTTCTGGAAGCCACCCGTGGAGTAGAAAGTTACCGGTTTTCCTACTGGGATGCCCAGATCTGGGCGACCGCTCGCTTAAATCAAATCACCACGGTCTATAGCGAGGATTTTAATTCCGGGGCTACCATTGAGGGAATTCATTTCGTCAACCCCCTGAACGATGGCGGCAGACTTTCTTCTGGGTAAGATAGCTGTAGTTTCGCCAAGATTCCCAAGAAGGCGAGGGCGGCGGCTTCCATTCTTCCCGTTCTTTCAGCCTCGACACCGTCTGACAGTCCCCCTCGGTGTCGCCCAACTCCTTTAGGTACTCGATTTTAACCAGATCGATACCCGACACCCCACACCCTGCCCCCACGAAAAACTTTTTGCCGCAAACCCTATCTAGGAGAAGCCGAATTTTGTTCAAAAGTTAACTCCTCTAACACTTCCGTAACCAACTTGCCGTTGGCTAAACGCTTTAAACTTCTAATCTGAATATTTACTTGGGGAGTTTCTTCTAACTGTTGGATCAAAAAATCTGCATATTTGATTATTGCCTCACGCGCCGCATTTTTTTTAGTCCAAACTTGCGCCATTTCTAACATATTAGTAACCCCAATAAACTCCTCTCCCTCCCCATCTAAACTATGATTAGCCGCATAGGCATTAGCAGTAGGACACAACAATAAAACATAGCCTAAATGTCCTTTTGTTGCTGTGCCAAATCCTTTAGCCATAAAGAATCATCCTCAAGATAACAAATCGATGGAAATTGTCGATGATAGCTGAGATTCTATCACTTGATGACCGAGATTAACCGGTCGAGCATTTCCCTCTACCGGCGCGCAATAACGGGGAATTGGACTAGAAACGAGGCTTATATGACGGTCACTCACCGCTAATCCATGGGTAGGATCATAACCTTTCCAGCCGCCCCCCGGCAAATACACCTCTACCCAAGCGTGTAAATGTCTTTCTTCTTGGTCTAAATCTCCTTCTTGATAGCCACTGACAAAACGGGAAGCTAATCCCACACAGCGACACACATCCATAAATAAAACCACAAAATCGCGACAGGAACCCTGCTTATTTTTCCAAGTGTTTCCGGGTAGATAGGGTTCCCCGGTAAGACGAATAATTTGCTGACAATTGCGGTAAATTTTGTCATTAAGATTAAACAGGAAAGATAGCACCTGTCCCTCAGTTTCCTGCATAATTTCTTGGGCTAATGCTGCCATATCAGGGTCATTATTTAACCCATAAAATTGTCTGTAGGGTTGTAATTGACTGTGGAGAGAAATGGGATAATCAAAGGGTAAACAGGTCGCCCAAGGTTCCAACAAATACTGAAAAGGATTAACCCCATGGGTTTCTACTTCACTGACCACATCAATCAATAATTCTTCCGTCGGTTGATTAAACCAAATTTGTAAACAAGAATTGCCATCGAGGTCGATAATATTAGTTATCGTTAAAGGTTCTGGGTTAATTTTGAGTGTGAACTCTCGCAAAGTTTGCCCACCATCGGATTTTGGTCGCAAGCGCAGCAGATGGGGTGATAAAATCACGGGTTGATTATAGAAATAGTTAGTTTGATGCCGAATGTGATAACGCATTAAGTTGTTAATTGGGATTGATATTGAAAGTTATTTACTGGCAGAGGTGAGGCAAGTTCAGGATTAAAAACGAAGAAAGTTTCTGTCATTTTTATTCCCACATCATTAACTCTTTTTTGAATATGGTCGAGGAATTCATGCAATCCCATTTCAATAATATCCTCGATAGTTAGATAGCTCATTTCCGCACAAAGTCGCCCTAAACTTCTTTCTACCGAATTCCCCCAAGTTCCTATAGGAGTCCCTGTAACTTGATGCAAACAGTGGTCTAATTCCCGCAGACAAAAGTGAATTGAACGAGGAAATTCTCGATTAAGAATTAAAAATTCGGCCACGTCACTAGGAGTAATCCGTCGTTGACATTTACGATACATTTCGTAGGCACTCACCGACCGCAGTAAAGCAATCCATTGAATTTGGTCTAGAGAAGTTCCTACCCATTGAGCGGAAGGCAAGAGATAATAGTATTTAACATCAAGAATTCTGGCGGTTTTATCGGCGCGTTCCTGTAATCTTCCCATAACGCCAAAATGCCAACCTTCATTATGAGTCATCGTTGCATCCATCACCCCCGCAAAACGGTGACTAGCCAATTTAACTTGGGTAAAAAAGTTCGGTAAAGTAGTTTGAGGATGGTAAGAGGAAGCATCTTTTACCATCAAGAAAAAACCATTAACCTGTTCCCACATTTCCGAAGAAATAATCTCGCGAACTGACCGAGCATTTTCTCGCGCCCAGCGCAAACAAGAGATAATTGAACTACTATATTCCGTGTCAAATGTCAAGAAATTGATCACATTTTCTGCGGTGGCTGTGCCGTAACGTTCCTTGAATTTTTCTAAATCTCCCGTGGTTAAAACCAAAGGTTCCCACTGTTGCAAAACACTGGTAGGTACATCTAACATTAAATTAAGGTTAACATCCATAAACCGGGCGACATTTTCCGCCCGTTCAATATAGCGATTTAACCAATAAATTGAATCGGCAACTCTACTAAGCATAATTAACCAGGAAAAAGTGAAAAGGGTAGGGTGGATTGGGCGAAAATAATTTATGCACTCGACTCATGATTTAATTTTGGCCGTAACCCAGCAAAATTTTGATTATTGTCTTGATTAATTGGTTAAAACCCAAGTGTCTTTACTGCCACCACCTTGAGAAGAATTAACCACTAAAGAACCCTTTTTCAAAGCCACGCGAGTTAACCCCCCGGGATGCACATAAATTTCATCGCCCCGATGGAGAATATAGGGACGTAAATCCACATGACGACCTTCAATTTCCGTGTCAATTAAAGTTGGAACCCTAGAAAGACTTAACACTGGTTGAGCGATATAATTGCGGGGATTAGCGGCAATGCGTGGGGCAAATTCTGCCCTTTGTTCGGGGGTAGCTTGAGAACCGACTAACATCCCATAACCTCCCGACTCATTAGCGGCTTTCACAACTAACTTATCGAGATTATTTAAGACATAATCTAAGTCCTTTTCTCGCCAACAAAGATAGGTAGGAACGTTATTTAAAATCGCTTCTTCTCCCAGATAATAACGAATCATATCGGGGACAAAAGCATAAATAACCTTATCATCGGCGACTCCCGTACCCGGGGCATTAGCTAAAGCGACGCGACCTTCCTGGAAAACTTTTAATAATCCGGGTACACCTAACATCGAATCGGGACGAAAAACCGCCGGATCTAAAAAGTCATCATCGAGGCGACGATATACCACATCTACCCGTCTTAATCCCTTGGTGGTTTTCATTTGTAGATAACCATCAAAGACGACTAAATCACGCCCTTCCACTAATTCTACCCCCATTTGTTGGGCGATAAAAGAATGTTCAAAGTAGGCAGAATTATAGGTTCCGGGGGTTAAAACCACCACGGTGGGATTAGGTAATTGGGGTGGGGCTAAATTGAGGAGAGTTTCCAACAGATGGGAAGGATAATCATCCACCGGTTTAACATTCATTGTCTGGAAAATATCGGGGAAGGTGCTTTTCATTACCCGACGATTTTCGAGGACATAAGAAATACCGGAAGGAACCCGCAAATTATCCTCTAAAACGTACCATTGACCATCTTGATCGCGGACTAAATCGGTTCCCGTGATGTGACACCAGATACCTCCGGCGGGTTTCAGTCCCACACAGGGTTTCAGAAATCCCGTCGCCGAGGCGATTAATTCGGGGGGAATAATGCCATCTTTAATGATTAACTGGTCATTGTAGATATCGGAGAGAAAAAGATTGAGGGCTTTGATGCGTTGTTTCAGGCCTCTTTCTAAATAATCCCAGTCCTCAGCCGAGACAATTCGGGGAATAATATCAAAAGGAAAGATTTTTTCCACCCCTTGATTGTCGCTATAGACATTGAAAGTCACCCCCAATTCAAACAGGGCCGACTGAGCGGTTTCCCGGTGTTGTTGAAGTTCTAGGGGCGGCAGATTCTGCAACCATTTGATTAAAGGAGACGCGTGGGGACGAGGTTGACCATCATCTAAGAATAGTTCGTCGTAGAAGCCTTCGGGATCGTAGGTATTTAATAGCACACTGACCTCATTCCATACCTTACCTATTCCCAGTGTCGGACAATTGGCCCGATTTTTTGTAGTCTAGGAGACATTTTAAGGGAAATTTTAGGAAGTTAGCGGTTTTTCGGGGCTGGCGATCGCCGATTGATCCCCACCGGTGGAGAAACCTGACAAGAGCGAGAATTAGCCCTGAAAACTGTGTTACATTTTTTAAAGGTCACACCTTAAATCTTTCATTTTTCTTACTGGTTACGCGATGTTTACCAAACAAGTAACGGATTCCAAAGCCTATCAATGGTTTCAGGAACGCTTAGAAATTCAAGGGATCGCTGATGATATCAGCACCAAATACGTTCCCCCCCACGTTAATATCTTCTACTGTCTTGGTGGTATCACCCTCGTGTGCTTCGTGATCCAGTTTGCCACTGGTTTCGCCATGACCTTCTACTACAAACCCACTGTAGCAGAGGCCCTCTCCTCAGTACAGTACATCATGAACGAAGTCAACTTTGGTTGGCTAATTCGTTCTATCCATCGCTGGTCTGCCAGTATGATGGTCTTAATGATGATCCTGCACGTTTTCCGCGTCTATCTGACCGGTGGCTTCAAAAAACCTCGCGAATTAACCTGGGTAACTGGGGTTGTCCTGGCCGTGATCACCGTTACCTTCGGTGTCACCGGTTACTCCTTACCCTGGGATCAGGTGGGTTACTGGGCGGTTAAAATCGTTTCTGGTGTACCTGCTGCTATTCCCGTCGTCGGTGATCAACTCGTCACCCTGATGCGCGGTAGCGAAAGCGTCGGTCAAGCAACTTTAACCCGTTTCTACAGCTTACATACCTTTGTCCTGCCCTGGTCGATCGCGGTCTTCATGTTGCTACATTTCTTGATGATCCGTAAACAAGGCATTTCTGGGCCTCTATAATTCAGAAAAATATCTCTGTCGATCCGAAATCATTTTTAGGAGACATTATCCATGTCCACATTAAAAAAGCCCGATCTCAGCGATCCCGCTCTGCGCGCTAAGTTGGCTAAAGGTATGGGTCACAACTACTACGGTGAACCCGCTTGGCCTAACGATCTGCTCTATATCTTCCCGGTGGTTATCTTTGGTACGATCGGACTCTGCACCGGTTTAGCGATTATGGATCCCACCATGATCGGTGAACCTGCCGATCCTTTCGCTACTCCCCTAGAAATTCTGCCAGAGTGGTATCTTTATCCCGTTTTCCAAATTCTCCGTATTCTTCCTAACAAACTCTTAGGTATCGCTTGCATGGCCGGCGTTCCCCTAGGCTTGATGTTAGTTCCCTTTATTGAAAGCGTCAATAAATTCCAAAATCCCTTCCGTCGTCCCGTCGCTACCGCTATCTTCCTATTTGGTACTGTGGTCACGATCTGGTTAGGTATTGGTGCCACTTTCCCCATCGATATATCTTTAACTCTCGGTTTGTTCTAAGTTACTGAACACCACCGGTTTGTTGCCCACGCTTGTGATTCCTGACTTTGGAAGAGCGATCGTGGGCAATTTTAATTTTGATTTCTTCTATCGGGTAATTTGTTGTACCAAAGCGATGACATCGCTGCGGCTGAGTTTTTCCTTACCTAAAGCTAGGACTTCGAGAGTGCCATGGGCTAAAGCGAGGGGAATCTTACAAAAATCAAGTGCCGGCCCATTAGGCAGCGATTGAGTGTAATAATCGGCTAATTTCAGATTACGACGGGCATAATTATGAATATCACTAATTGTCCAACCCTGGGGCAGAAAACTTACCCCCCGGCGCAGATCCTCGCCATGGTTGCGGGCAATATTAACCGCTTGTAAACCCCGACCAAAACCGATGGCATAACTGCGATTAGTTTGAGTGCCGTCGTACCAATTCCAGAGGTCAGACAGCAATAAACCCACGGCACCGGCCACACTAAAGGTATATTGATCTAATTCTATTTCTGTGCGAATATCCCAGTTATTCCCAGCCCAGTAGGCCATGCGATCGGCCATGGCCGCCGTGGCATCCCAGACCCGGGGGGCGATCGAATCTGGCGCTAACAGGGCCCATTCTCCAATTCTCAGGGTTACTTCTGGCAAAATCTCCCGATGGACTAAGCCAAAAGCAAAGTCCTCTTTGGTGGAATTTTCAGTACCTGCTTGTAAATTCAGGCTAATTTGTCTTAATATCTGGGATTTACTGAAGTTATCTAGGTCGGGATGGTCTTCTACTTCATCGATCGCCCTCATACAGAGATAAGCTGAGGCTACCGCCTCGAGCAGACGATCTGGTAAACGACTTATGGGAATATAAAAAGTTCGACTCGTTTCTTGCAGAATCGTTAAAGCATTATCGCGCAAATTCATTCAGTCCTCTCCTCACGCCAACTTAGGTAACTACGAGTTAAACCAATCAGATAGATCGGTTTAGGTTATTCCGATGTTCCTAAGACAAAGTTGCTGTCTATTGTAGTATTATTATCCAAAATTTCGAGATTATTCTCGAAAAAATCAACCTTTAGGGTCTTCTTGACAATTTTTCTTTCTGGGATAGCTGAGGGACAATTACGGGAATTTTTCGAGATTACAAGCTTAAAAAGTAGTTTTTGCCCGTTTTTAAGCAGTATTTTGCGGCTTCATGGCAAGGATTGAAAGGAGATCACTTGTAAAACCGGTCCGATCATGGCCAGAGTCATCACATCTGAGCGAATTTCACCCATAACTGTCACTTTTGCCTTTTTTTGAGTTAATTCGGCGGGAGGTTCCATTAATTCGTAGGTTTGACCGTTATCAGCAATTAATGCCCAAGTTCCCGTGCCTATTTCTATTCTTTTTACCTGACCGGTTACACTAATATTCATGCTTTAATTTCGCTCATCGAGGCGATCGCAATTGCTGCCCCTGTCACAAGCATTCTATCGATATCTTTCCTCGGCATTGATTGCCAATTTTGCCGGACTTTAACCTCATAAATCAGTTTTTTTTATCTAAAAAGCGATTGCCACTTCCGCCACTACCGCTAAGAGGGATGCCACAGCCGCTAAAATTATTATTTCTCGATCGGATTGTCTCATAACTATCTGAGTATAAATTACTAATCTTAGTCTATACCACATCTAACCTAGAGTTAAATTGATCTAAATTATTTTATCCATAGATAAAAAGCTATAAAAGTTATCGGAAAAATCGGGTCTAAAACCTCGCCTTAAGGCGAAAAGTTGGTGGAGCGGGGCATAAATCCCCGTTACAAAAACGGCCTGCTGCCCCCTGCCTCCGTTAACGGCAAAAACGGCGAAATCTATGTCCAGATTGCCCTGTATTATTTGTTCAGGAAGCCCTAATTAAGCCTAACTGTTAATAGCGTAATGATAGGCACTACCATTAGATTCCATAGGCATCAACCACTGGGAAATAGTTTCTAGTTTTTGACGGATTTGATCGAGTTGATCCTGCACGGGTTGCAGGAAAGTTTCGTACTGTTGTACCTGAGTTTTTAAACGCACTAATACCAGATTAGCATCGCGCCATTGTCGCTCCTGTTCTTCAAATTCACGAGTTTTTTGCTCTAAATCCGACCATTGACCGTCAATACTATCGCTGCTTTTTTGTAAATCCTCTTGTAGTCCCTTGATTTCTGCTGCTAAACGTTGACTTTCTTGGAGATTATTTTGATAACTATCCTCCAAGAGAATTAACAATGGTTCAAAGCTACATTTTTGGGCATCTTCTGGGGATAAAATCCCCTGTCTCCGTTGCAGAATTTTCAGATGTTGAGAGCGAATAGCTTGCCTTTCCTGGAGATTACGTCTTTGTCCGACCAAAGTTGCCGCCAGCATTCCTTTTTTTTCCTGTTCCTCGGCTAATTCTTCTTCTAAATTAGCTCGCTCGGATTCATCTATTGTGGCCATTCTTGCTTCTAATTCTTCCACGGTTTGGCATTGGAGAGTTAATTCTTCCTCTTGGTCGTTGACAAAAATTTCCCAGCGCTTGAGGTCTGTTTGTAAGTTCTTAACTAAGCTCTCCAATTCTTCTAAAGGCATTTTTTCAAGAGCTTCTAGATCGATTTTACCATCAAAATCTAGTTCTTCCCCTTGCAGGAGACGAAGGAGCATTTGTCGAGTAGAATCAGTGGTTTGTAGGGTGAGGTTAAGGCGCTCGAATAATTCCTGTTTTTGACTCAGAACAGTTTCTTGTATTTGTAATTGTATTTGAGCCGTTTCCAAAGCATTGCGACTCGTCTGTAATTCCCTAGCTCTTTGTTCGAGATAATCGAGCATTTCATCGTTGGCGACCTGACGATTTTCTACAGCTTTTTTCTGCTCCTCTAAACTCTGCCAACAACTATTTAAAATTGTCTGTTGTTCCTGCACAGATTCAAGAGTGGAATGGAGAATTTGTGAGGGAGAATTGCCCCGATCATGATTATTAGCTAAACGCTCCGCTAGAGAGCGAATAAATTGTTGTTTTTCTGGGGAAAGATTGGGGTAGGAGTTACAATTTATTTGTCCTTCTTCCAGGTGTCGCTGTTGCTCGTTTAATTGTTGTTTTAGGGTTTCCAGTTCTTGTCTTTTGCGCTCTAAATACTCGAATTCTGCCTCTATTTGTTCAATTTGCTCGATTCTTGTCTCCATTTCCATTTTCTGGCGGTTGAGAATCTCGGTTTGATAGGTGAGGGATTGTTTCCACTGCTCGATTTTCTCTTGATCTTTCTTGCTGCGCTCCATCAAACGGGAAATCTTTTGCAGTTGCCGCACCATCTCCGCTCCCGCTAATTCCGGGTTTCCTTGCAGTTGACGATTATTGCTCAAATTTACCAAGAGAAGCGCACCTTCACCCAGGGAGTTAGTTTCGTCGTAGGTTAAGATATCTTCCCCCGGTAGGGCACTCCACGTCTGATCATTATGCTGACAGGCCAATAGTTTCAATTCGGTTTTGTAACCACCGATAAAACCTCTAGTCTGTTTTTTTACTTCTGCAAGGTATAGCACGAGTAGTTGTCCTCCATAATAAAAGTTTTTTTGACTTCTCCGACCCATAAATGACGGAGGATTCTCAGCGGACTTCGCGTCTTTTTAGCTGACCAGCACTTGAATTTCTGGGGACGAGTCCAAACGCCCCTAGACACTCGACTTAAATCAAAATTAAGTGTTGTTCTTACTTTCCGAATTATGTTAGCTGCCCCATTAGCATCAGCATTAATATACTGATTTTGAGCAGTCCGATACAATCCTCTTTTTGTTCTCTTTCCTGATGGTTGCCACCCTGCGGGTTTTTCACCAAATTTAGGTAGCGAGTCATTGTCTAAGAATGAAGCTTTTGAGGTATAACTTTCTTCTGTTTCAATAAACTTAATCCCACACTGTTCACACAATTGTCTAATGCGTTCTTTGAGTTTTGGTGTCGGAATTGAAACAAAAGATTGATGGTTCTTTTTGCCTAAATTACTTTCCCTCTTTTGGTCTTTGTTCCTTTGATGCTCAAGACAGTGATTAATAACAAGTCTAGCTGCTTTATTAACAGCATCTCTTATTTGTCGATTACGCTTTTCTGTGATTTTAGCGAGTTGAGTTGACCAAAATCCTTGAGGTTTTCCTTCTTTGAGAGTAGCTACCTGTTTGTTGTACCAACGATTAACAGACTTAAGATGCCTTCCATCAATGACAAAGCTAGTACCAAGACTAGAAACTCCTGTTAGCCAATTGTTTAAACCCGGATCTAAATCTAGCACATTATCGGGATTGACCTCAATCTCGACTGGTTTACTCTCATAAACAAACTCAACATAAAAACAATGATTTCTGGGCAGTATTCTTAATTCCTTAATTTCTTGAAACCTCAAATTGGAGGTCATTGGCAAATAGAAGCTATCAAGTCCAAACCATTGCTTCACAGTTTTTCCTAAAGGGATTCTAATTTGATTATCAACCCATTTTAGGGCTTGCTTGGGATAAGTGACAAGGAACAGACCTTCTTTTTTTATGTATTTAGGTAGATGAGGCTCATCTGTTAACTCTCCCTTTCTATATTTCTGGTTTAGCTCTTTAAATGATTTAAATGACTCAGCAACACTTCTAAGTATTTGCTGTGCTGCCTGAGAGGATAAAACTTGATAGTGTTTGTTGTTTTTATACTCTTTCTCTAAATCAAATTTGCCAATAATTTTCTGGGTTTTGAAATAAAGTTGACGTGCATAATAAATTCCACAGTTAGTCAGCTTATGAGACTCAGCACAAATGAACTCAAGGATAGCCTTTAAATGTTTATCCATGCTCATTAGATTTTGCTGGCATCTATACATTGTATTTTTCCCTCCTGATGTTATACTAACATAAATGCACTAAGCTGTTCGTAATTTAAATTGCTTGTTGAGACGAGGCAAGAGGCACTCTTGCAAGAGGGGGAGCATCTCACTTACGCGATGAGTAATTATACTTAGCCTAAAAGCCACTCTTAATCGTGTCTTGGAACGAAATAGAGGCTTTTAAAGACTGCGTACATGGAGAATTAAAACAAG
>NZ_JADBTF010000069.1:0-7277 GCF_020246295.1 Microcystis sp. M090S1
ATGATGATTATCTTGAAAAAAAATGATAATTAGACAGAAGTTCTCTTGTTCACATAGAGAACTTTATCTTCTTTTGTTTTCAAAATGAGAATTGCTGGGTGCTTTACCAGCTTTAGGGAACATTCCAGTGGGTAATTTCTTTATCTAAGTGTCTAAGCTCTCCTTCTAAGTCACCTAGAAAACGGGTTTCTCGGAGAAACCCATTTTCTGGACTTTAAGATAAAAAAACGTTTCGCTGACAAACTCTATAAAGAACGTAGGTTGGTTTGAAACATGAAACCCAACGCCTGCTCATGTTAAGCTTTTCACGACTACTTATAGTTAATTATGTATTTCTGGGAATTTCGTGTTTATCAGCGTCCTTTGCTGCATCCCCTACAAACCCATCACGGACTCTGGGAAATTAGGGAAGGAATTATTATTCGCTTAGAAGCGGAAGATGGACGTATTGGATGGGGAGAAATTGCTCCTTTACCTGAATTTGGTTCAGAAACATTATCGGCAGCAATATCATTTTGTCAAAGTCTCGAAAATCCCCTATCAATAACTTCAATTTTTTCTATTCCTGAACAATTTCCCGCTTGTCAATTTGCCTTTGAATCAGCTTTAGAAGATTTAAGTATAGAGAATCAATCAAGAGAATTAGAACCGAAAAATTATAGTTATTTATTACCCACTGGTGCGGCAGTATTTCCCTGTCTGGATGATATTTTAGCCGCCAATAAAACTAATACTTATAAATGGAAAATTGCAGTTAATTCTCTCAAGCAAGAGTTAAACTTATTTGAAAAATTAATTACCCGATTACCCAGGAACATTAAATTGCGCTTAGATGCCAATGGTGGATTAAGTTTTGCTGAGAGTAGAATCTGGTTAAAAATTGCCGATGAATGTAAAATAATTGAATTTATCGAACAACCTTTACCCCCGTCTCAATGGTTAGAAATGTTGCAATTAAGTCAAGATTTTACCACAGGAATTGCCTTAGATGAATCGGTAGCCAATCTTCGACAAATAGAGGAATGTTATCAACGGGGATGGCGAGGAATTTTTGTGATTAAACCTGCTATTACCGGGTCAATCCAAGGGTTAAGAAATCTCTGGGAAAAATATCCCTTAGATTTAGTATTTTCCTCCGTTTTAGAAACTAATATCGGCAGAAAATCCGCTCTACGTCTAGCACAAGAATACCCCAAAAAGGAGCGAGCTTTAGGTTTTGGTGTGCAACAATGGTTTAATAATAGTGACCCCGATTGGTTAGAAAAACTGTGGACGACATCAGCAAACAATTAGCATATCTCAGTCAAAAAGATTGGTTATATGGATACAATAGCCAGAAATTTTATCAATTATATCAGTCCTATTGTCAGAAATTTATCGCCGCAGATAATCCTCGATTAACTATGCTGCTTGCTGAAGGCAATCCCATTAAATTTTTAGCGATATTCTTGGCTGCCGTCAGGGTCAAAAGTTGCCTATTTCTAGCTAATCCCGACTGGAAAACTAACGAATGGCAACAGGTTTTCTCTCTGATGCAACCCGATTATATTTTTGGCGAAAATATCAAGGTTTTTAACTATAATTCTCCTCCTGTCAATCCTTTGACTAATTCTCTGATGATACCCACGGGAGGAACCTCGGGAAAAATTCGCTTTGCTATCCATAACTGGTTAACTTTAACTGCTTCTGTCAAAGGTTTCTCTGAATATTTTCAAGTCAAGCAGGTTAACTCTTTTTGCCTACTGCCCTTATATCATGTTAGTGGTTTAATGCAGTTTCTGAGAAGTTTTTTAACAGGGGGAGATTTTGCTGTTATTCCTTACCATAAAATCAAAGAAAAGCGCATAAATAATCTCAATCTTCAAGATTATTTTATCTCCTTAGTCCCCAGTCAATTACAATTTTTTCTAGAAAATGATCCTCGATGGTTAGCCAATTTTAAAACAGTTTTCCTAGGAGGTTCCCCTGCATGGCCATCTTTACTAGAAAAAGCTAGAGAATATAATATTTCTCTGTCTCCCACCTATGGAATGACGGAAACTGCCTCACAAATTGTCACCCTTAAACCGGAAGATTTTCGACAAGGAAATAATAGTAGTGGACAGCTATTACCCCATGCTCAGATAAAAATTAATCCCGATAACCAGAAAATTATTATTGAAGCGAAATCTTTATTTTTAGGCTATTATCCCCATCTTAATCAAGCAAGCTACTTCGAGACCGATGACTTAGGTTACTTGGATGAAAGTGGTTATTTATATATCATTGGCCGCGATAGTCAAAAAATAATTACCGGAGGAGAAAATGTTTATCCTTTTGAGGTAGAAACTGCCATTAGACAAACTAATTTAGTTAAAGATGTGGTGGTTTTAGGATTGCCAGATGTCAAATGGGGACAGGTAATTGTGGCTTTTTATGTACCCGTTAACTCTCAGATAGGCCAGACAATTATTCAATCCCAGATTAAAGATAAATTAGTCAATTATAAACTGCCGAAACATTGGATAAAATTACCAGAGATACCAAAAAGTCCCCAGGGTAAGATTAATCGAACCACTTTAATTAAATTAGCTGAAACTTTTTTTACACCGAGTCAAACCCCAGACGATAATTATAGCTGATCCAAACAGATACTCTAAGGAGAATCTTCAGGATAGTCGATAAATACCCGCTCTCCAACTTTAACCCCATTAAGAACCTGAGTTTTATCGCCGATAACTGGGCCAAGAGTCACTGGACGGAATTTAGGTTTATTCTCCTGGTTAGGAACTAATACCCCAGCCCCGATGGGTTACGCTACCGCTAACCCATCCTACAAATGATTGTGCCTCCCTACTTAAAAGTTGATAGCTATCTTGCTAAAGATTGACCGCTCAGGCAATAATGGGAAGGTTTATCATGCCCATTAAAGTAAAGAATGCTGAACGCTTTTATTTGGCTACCGATTATAGGGGCGATACTGATTGCCTACACGCCTCTAGAGGCGAAAAAAGTGCGAGGATTAGCTCTAACTCTTTCTGTCGTTCTCTTACTGCTGAATATTCTCCTTGGCTGGCAATTTGACCCTAGTAACCCGCAAATGCAGTTCACGGTTAACCTGCCTTGGATTAATTTCCTCGGTTTTAATTATGCCCTCGGTGTCGATGGCTTATCATTTTCATTACTTTTTCTTAACAGCATCTTGACAATAATTGCTCTTTATGCTAGTGGTACAGAGGTTAACCGACCGAGATTTTACTATTCTCTGCTCTTGTTACTCAATGCCGGAGTAGCGGGGGCGTTTCTAGCGCAGGATTTACTGTTATTTTTCCTATTTTACGAATTAGAAATCGTCCCCCTTTACTTTCTCATTGCCATTTGGGGGGGACAAAGACGCGGCTACGCAGGCATGAAATTTTTATTATACACGGCAATTTCAGGCTTTTTAGTGCTAATCTCTTTCCTTGGCTTAGTTTGGCTAACCGGTGCTGATAATTTCGCCTATAATCCCCTTTTATCGAATAATTTAGACGTTAAAACCCAATTACTGCTCCTCATCCCCCTTCTGATTGGATTAGCCATCAAAATCCCGATTTTTCCCTTTCATACTTGGCTACCGGATGCCCACGTCGAGGCATCTACCCCCGTTTCTGTGCTTTTAGCGGGAATATTACTCAAATTAGGAACCTATGGACTGCTGCGCTTTGGAGTCGGTTTATTCCTCGACGCTTGGGTGACTATCGCCCCTTGGTTAGCAACGATAGCAGCTATCAGCGCCCTCTACGGGGCCAGTTGCGCTATTGCCCAAAAGGATATGAAAAAAGTAGTCGCCTATTCTTCCATTTCCCACATGGCCTATATTTTACTAGCGGCGGCGGCCACCACCAGATTAAGCATCACTGCGGCGATTTTGCAGATGATTAGTCACGGTTTAATTTCCGCTTTGTTATTTTTGTTGGTGGGAGTAGTGTATAAAAAAACCGGCAGCCGGGATGTGGATTATCTACGCGGTTTATTAAATCCAGAAAGAGGTTTACCAATCACGGGAATGTTAATGATTTTAGCGGCTATGGCCAGCGCCGGCATCCCCGGAATGGTGGGATTTATCGCCGAATTTTTAGTCTTTCGTGGCAGTTTCCCGATTTTCCCGATACAAACGCTCTTATGTTTGGTCGCTAGTGGTTTAACCGCAGTATATTTTCTCCTGATGATTAATCGGGTTTTCTTTGGTCGTTTAACCCCTGAATTATCGCGCATTCCTCGCAGTACCTGGCCCGAAAGATTTCCCGAAATTGCTTTGGCTTTATTTATTATTGTTTTGGGATTACAACCGAATTGGATGATTCACTGGAGTGAAAACCAAGCATCAATGTTATTAACTGGGACGGCAATCAGTCAAAAGCAATCATAGAAACCTTTTCCGGAATTTTTCAAACCTAGACCGAAACTAACTTGTGGATATGTGCCGAAACGTCAAAAATTTTTGGCTTTGCGGAGGGAATTAACCGTTAAAACCACCTGTTCCCCCACCAGTTCAATTTCTTCTAAAGTATTAAAACGACTCAACCCGAAGCGCAGGGAGGCATAAGCGAGAGATTCGGGGCGACCCAAGGCAGTTAAAACGTGGGAGGGGGCGGTATGGCTAGAAGAACAGGCAGAACCGGAGGAAAGCGCCACTATTGGCTGTAATCCTAACAATAACGCCGCACCGTCCACCCCTTCAATACTAATATTTAAATTTCCGGCTAATCTTTGGCTAGGATGACCATTGAGATAAATTCTGTCTAATTGACTGATAATCTCCCATAAACGGGCTTTTAACTGATTTAAGTAGCTGGTATCTTCTTCAATCGCTTTGATGCCCAATTCTACCGCCTTGGCAAAACCGACAATTTGTGGTGTAAATATTGTACCCGATCGCAGTCCTTTTTCCTGGCCTCCCCCTTGAATTTGAGCGGCGAGACGGACTCTGGGGTTCCGGCGCCGGACGTACAGCGCACCGATTCCCTTCGGTCCGTGGACTTTGTGGGCAGTTAAGGACATCATATCTATATTCATTTCCTCCACATCTAGGGGAATTTTCCCGATTGCTTGGGCCGCATCCGTATGAAAAAGTACCTGATACTGGTGACAAATCGCCCCAATTGCCGCTAAAGGTTGAATCACCCCAATCTCGTTATTAGCCGCCATAATTGACAGCAAAATCGTGTCAGGACGTAAAGATTTTTCTAGTAATTCCAAGTCAATTAAGCCATCACCACTGACGGGTAAAATTGTCACCTCAAAACCCAATTTTTCCAGATAATGACAGGGATCTAAAACGGCGCGATGTTCTGTCACCACCGTAACTATATGCCGTCCCTTGGCGAAATAAGCTTCGGCAACCCCTTTGATAGCCAGGTTATTGGCCTCCGTTGCCCCACTGGTAAAAATAATTTCTTCGGGACTACTATTAATAGCAGCGGCGATTGTTTCTCTTGCCTGTTTAACCGCAGCCTCGGCTGTCCAACCATAGACATGATTAATACTACTGGCATTACCAAAGTGTTCGGTAAAATAGGGTAACATCGCCGCCAGAACCTGCGGCTCTAGGGGTGTCGTGGCGTGGCAATCTAGATAAATCGGCTTTTGAGACATATTTTTCCCCCGCGGGGGATTTGAGAAGGAGATATCCCCTATTTTAAGAGAATCTCTGAAAGTGCATTGCTAATCTATGTTAACAAAAAGGTATCGGATAAGTAGGTAGGCACAATTATTTGTAGGATGGGTTAGCGGTAGCGTAACATAATCGGGCGTTGGGTTTCATGCTTCAACCCAACCTACGTTCATTTTATATTTAATTCCACCCACCCACTCAGCAGTCAACAGCTGACGACTCAGGCCAGAACTTTAAGATTTAATAATGAGAGCGCAATCGCTCCCGGAGAGCAGTTACAATTCCCCTATTCCAATGTTGTTCAGCAACCCAACAGGATTAATAACACATATTTTCCCGCTCAATCATGGCTAAAAAATCGAAGGCATTTAGTGAACTGCTCAGGCTGCAGAAAATGTCCCAAGGATCCGAAAAACCCTTGAAAAGCTTTGAGAAGAAATTAAGAGAAAAGTCCTTGCCTTTCAAGGAAATTGTCGTCTCTCCTTCTGGGGAAGTCACAATGTCGGAAGTTCTGGAGGATTTTATCGAGCCTTACCGCAAATCCAATGAAACAAAGGGATCTATGCGAACACTGCTGACCATAGGGATAATCGCTTGGAATCTGGCGTTGTCCCCCGAGTCAAAGCGGCAAGAGATGATAGACCGAGTTTTTAACAAAGACCTTCTTAAAGGAGATAAAAGGCTCAAGGCGGAGATTCAAGAGCTAATCCAGGAGCTAATCGCTAGGAAAAACCGTTATTTCTCGGAAAACAAGCGGATGATTGTGGATTTTGAGTTAAAAGAGCTAGGAAGCGAGTATCATCTCTCGGTTGCCTCCAGCTTGTCGCCCGAATTTTCCGAGTCAGAGTTTGCCTTCAAAGTCGGCGACTCGGTCATCGTCAAACAGGGTGTACTCGACCCAGATTTGGGGACTGACATCGGTGGTTGGCAAGGAAGAATTGTGACAATTGAGCGGCAGAGCAATCTCATCGGCATTGAATGGGATAGCATCACCCTGAAAAACATCCCCAGTTCGGTGATTGACCAGTGTGAAGTGGAAAACTTAGACTGGGCTCAAATGTGCCTCTTCTCAACGGATGTGGAATTAACCCAACCTCGAGATACAGAAGAAGATGTGGCCGCCATCATCGAAAATTTTGGGTCTGAAACCCCGTCGTTCTAGGTTGGCTTTACCGTTAAATATTAGCGCATTTACACGATATATGCTAGAATGTGAGACATGGAAAAAGCCTACTCGTTCCGATTTTACCCCACACCAGAACAAGAGTCGCTATTGCGGCGCACTTTGGGCTGTGTAAGATTAGTTTACAATAAAGCTCTCCACGAACGAACACAAGCTTGGTACGAAAAGCAAGAAAGAGTAGGCTACGCTCAAACTTCTTCAATGTTGACCGATTGGAAAAAACAAGAAGAATTAGACTTTTTAAACGAAGTTAGCTGTGTACCCTTACAACAAGGGTTAAGACACCTACAAACAGCTTTCACTAACTTCTTTGCTGGTCGTACTAAGTATCCTAACTTTAAGAAAAAACATCAGGGAGGAAGTGCCGAATTTACCAAATCTGCTTTTAAATTTAAAGACAAACAAATCTATTTAGCTAAATGCACAGAACCTTTACCTATTCGATGGTCAAGACAAATA
>NZ_JADBTF010000007.1:0-10653 GCF_020246295.1 Microcystis sp. M090S1
TTTTGCCTCAAACCCTATCTGCGTAAGGACTTCAGGATTTTGTGTCCAGTAGTCCATTAGTATTATATTGCTTTAACTCAGGCTCTGTAAGACTTTTAGCCATAGCTAGTATGTTTATACGGGGGAAGTTCAGTTATACAGAGTCAGATATTGCGTCCGCCGGGCATCTGCTTCTTGATATTTGGCTATTAATTCAACAGTTTTTGCCTTCTCTTCGTTATAAAGACAAAGAGTTTGCTGATATCTTTGCTGCTCACTAAGATAGAGTTGATTATTCTGCGTTGCACGCTGCTCCCATTCATCAACTGCAAGCTGTGAAGTCTGAAGCTGTTGCTGCAATTGAGCTTTTTCCTGCTGCAACAAAAACTTATCACCTCTAGCATTATCTCGCTGCTGTTTCAGTTCTTGATAAGAGGGTGGCTCTGGCTGCCGAGAGCGAGGATTGTTGCGCTCATTATCACTATTAGAATCTCGGCGATCCGCCCTTCGCATCCCTGGCATAATTCAACCTCCGAAGCAGATATCCCTATAACTTGAGTCTTCCCAAATCAACGGAACGAGATAGCATTCGACAAGCTAAACCTCCTAATGAATCAATCAGTATCGATCACACTAAAAAATAACTTGACGGACACTATCACTACTAAGAGTTAAAGCGACCTAACGACTTAATCAAGAGGCAATCGCCACTCTCAACTTAAATCTAAAATATCATATTTGTCCGCTCCAATGATTTACCATAACCCGATTACTTCTTAATTCTTAACTGTAGCGAGCATCAATAATCTTGGCGAACTGAACAACGAAGTCAGCTATTTTTAATTGCGTAATCCTTGCTCAAATAGCGACTATTGAGACTTAAACAAAAACTGAGGTAACAATAGTTAAATAGTTTCAAACCTATAGCAGTAAGCCATCAGCTTTGAATCAGTTATATAGGAAGTTGTCGTTTTCTTTTCACTGTTTACTGATTACTGTTCACTGATAACTGAAAAATCCCCACCCTACCCAATCACCTCGTGTAAATCCGTCGGTGCGAGATTAGGATAAACCACTTCACCATCCTTAAACCAGATAATGCGTCCGGAATTACGCGCCACATCAGCCTCATGAGTTACCATGACGATAGTAATGCCACTGTTATTCAATTCCGAGAAAATAGCCATCACCTCTTGGGTAGTTTTCGAGTCTAGCGCCCCCGTCGGTTCATCAGCAAGTAATAATATGGGTTGATTGACAATCGCCCGGGCAATAGCGACGCGCTGCTGTTGTCCCCCCGATAATTGATTGGGTTTATTGTGCAGTCGATTATCTAATTTTACCTTCGTTAAAGCAGCGATCGCTCTTTCCTTTCTTTCTTGGGGAGAAACCCCACCATAAATCATCGGTAACATGACATTTTCTAGTGCGCTCATCTGGGGTAAAAGATGGAATTGCTGGAAAACAAAGCCGATTTTGCGATTGCGAATCTGGGCTAAATCCCCATCCGGCAGCGTGGAAACGTCCAGATTTTCTAGATAATAAGCTCCCAAGGTGGGACGATCAAGACAGCCGATAATATTCATGGCCGTGGATTTTCCCGAACCCGATGCCCCCATAATAGCGCAATATTCCCCTTTTTTCAGGCTTAAATTGACGTTATTAAGAGCTTTAACCATGGTTTCGCCACTGCCGTAGATTTTAGATACATTTTCGAGGCGAATAATTACTGGCTGATAGACTTCGGCTTTATCGTTGCGTTGGCTGAGAGAGGAAGTATCAAAACTCATGAAATAATATAGAGATAAAACCATTAAATGCAGCTATTCTAACCTGAGCAATTCTCCATTCAAGCAACATCCTTGAGAAAACCGACTAAAGGCAAGAAAACCGGCGCTAAATTCGATCGAGCCACGGCTAAACAGGGATAGGATCGATCGCTATAATTTTCCCCCACCTGCAAGGGAAAAATCTTTTCTCCTAAAGAGATAAATACTCCGCCAGCGGCCTGTAGAATTGCCCAGACCGCAGCAATATCCCAGACTTTCGGGGTTGCTTCCACTCCTCCCAAAACCGTGCCATCGGCAACCAAAAGCAGATTATAACTAGCCACTCCTATCATCCGCACTTTGCAGGGAAAGGGATTTTTTAATATATCTGTACTACGAGCGCAGAGATTAAACAGATGATTTTTGCTGGGAAAATCTTCGCTGGTGTGAATCGGTTGACCATCGCGGTAGGCTCCCTCTGGACCGGTTAAACCCGTCTCACCGTACCAATAACCATAATAGGCCTGTTTCAGGCAGGGGAGATAAACAAATCCGAACACGGGAGTCCCCCGGTAGAGAAGTCCTAGGGAAATGCCCCAGATGGGAATACCGCGAGTAAAATTAGTTGTACCGTCGATTGGATCCACTACCCAACACCATTCTTGATCCGGGAAAATATGGGTAGTTTCCTCGGTTAGGACTCCATGATCCTGGAAAGTGCGGGCAATTAGCGATCGCAATTCGCCATCGGACCAACGGTCGGCAGCCGTCACTAAAGTCCCGTCTGCTTTATTGGTGGCCTGTAATTTGCCAAAATCAGCCAGTAAGCGATCGCCCACCTGGCCGGTAGCCTGATAACAAAAGTCTAAAACCTGACTCCAAAAAGTTTCCATAATTTTCTCGTTCGTCTTCTAGTAGAATATTAAATCATTGTCTAAACTTAGGTAGTCGAGATTGAGCGCGGAAGCCCACCAGGAGATCAGACTAGCTACCCGTCTAGAAGCGATACTTTACCTAAAAGGGCAGCCTGTCCCCTTAACCGAGATGGTGACATTAACCAACAGCGATCGCTTGACGGTGGAAGATGCCATGATCGAGTTAATGTCCGATTATGCCCACCGGGATAGTGCCTTGGAAGTGGTGGAAACCCCCCTCGGTTATAGTTTACAATTGCGGTCAGCTTATCAGAATTTGATCGAAGACCTGATCCCGGCCGAATTAGGCACAGGAACCCTCCGTACTTTAGCAGCGATCGCACTGAAAGAACCGATTTTGCAAGCGGATTTAATTAATTTACGAGGCAGTACGGCCTATCAACAGGTTCAGGACTTGGTAGAACGAGGATTTGTGAGAAAACGCAAGCAAAACGAGGGTAGATCCTACTGGTTAGAAGTAACCGATAAATTTCATCAATATTTCGAGGTTGACAATCTTAGGGAACAGGGTATTCTGGAAGCTACCGATCAGGAATAAGGAGAGAGAGGGTATATTAGGGGTGAATATTTCTGATCACTGAGCTAAACTTGAGGAAGATGGGGGGACTTCGGGCAATCAAGAAGAGCGATTTGTTAACCTAAATCTAATAACCACTACAGCGTGGGAGTTCTGATGACTTTTAATCCTGATTTTTTTCCCTGGGAAACCGAAGAACAAAATGATAACTGTCTGATGCAGTATCTCCAGCAGCAGCATCCTGAAACCCTTGAGAGAATAGCCCAATCGGTCAGTAGCGAAATTAAAGATATTATCTCGCAAAACGTCAAGGGATTGGTGGGAATGTTGCCCTCAGAGGATTTTGCGGTACAAATTACCACCGACCGCGAGAATTTGGCTAATCTTCTCGCTTCAGCGATGATGACAGGTTATTTCCTCGGTCAAGTGGAGAAGCGCCATCATTTAGAATCAATTTTGTTAGCTACAGAATCAATTAAATTGGGCAAAAAACCAAAAATAGATTAATCTTCACCCAAGACAGAGACACTTTCATCGGTGTCTCTATCAGTTTTTAGCCCCCTTTGGCAAAACTCACCATCACTAAAATCGAGAGCAGGATACCGGGGACAAGTAAACCCGCTAATAATCCAAATTCAGTCAGCGTCATAGGAAAATATGCCCAAAATTCCATCACTTCCCACTCTAACCCCCTCTTCCGGCCACCTCAACAAAGCTTAAGGAAAATTTAAAGCCTTTTACCAGTTTTTCTCCTATCAGTTGTCCGACTAGACAAACCAAAAAGAGTCTTTTTGATGTTGCCAAGCGGTTTATAAGTAGCTGGTTATAATTAAATTAAAAATGGATTTTAGGTTCGATCCCCCCTGCCCCCCCTTGATAAGGTAGGGTTGATTCATGAATCAACCCTACGCTTGATAAGGGGGGTGTCTGATAATTTTTAACGCCTACCTACTTAATTCTTTTTTCAGCGCTTCGTATAAAGCTGAATAATCTTGTTCTGCTAATCCCATTTCTAAAGCTTTTTCCAGAAGGCTCTGTACTCCTGTTAGGGGAAAAGTGGTTAAATCTAACTTCTCCGATTCCTCTAAAAAGAGATTGACATCTTTGAGTAAATGTTTAGTGGGAAAATTAGGGTTAGCATAATTTTCTTCTAACATTCTGGTTAATTTTTTGTCAAAAGTAGGCGCATATAAGGCACTTTGACGCAGGATAGTCATGAACTTTTCTAGATCTACTCCTTGCTGGGATAAAAAAGCTAAACTCAAAGCAAAAGCACTGGTTAGAGAGGCAATTAATTGATTTAAAGCTAATTTTAACGCCGCGGCGGTTCCCACTTCCCCGATTAACATCGGTTCTTGACCAAAATGTGCTAATAAATTTGACCATTGATGGAACTGTTTCTCCGTTGCTCCCACCATAACTAAGAGAGTCCCCTTTTTAGCTTCGGGAATACTTCCTAACACGGGTGCTTCTAGATATTCTCCCCCTTTAGCAACAATTTGATCTCGCAGTTGTTTACTTTCAGAAGGGGCAATGGTTCCCATCTGGATAATAGTACGATTATTGAAGTTGGATTGCTCGGAATTTAATCCTAAAACCTCTTGGATAGCGGCGGCATTAGTTAACATTAAAATCAGACAATCTGCCTCTTGAATTACCTGATCGGGACAGCTAACTGTTTTGGCTCCTAACTGCTGTAAAGCTGTCAATTTTTCTAAGGTGCGATTATAGGCAATAACAGAAATTCTCTGATTTAATAATCTTTCTACCATTGGCTTTCCCATTAATCCCGTTCCCAAAAATCCAACTTTCATAACTCGATTTTTCCTTATTTATTGATTAGTTTTTACTTGTTTTTATGGCCGTCCAATGACGATTAGAAGACTGATAAATTCTAACATTTTCTAAGCCCGACTGCTGGATTAAATCGGCGATTTCTGCTAGGGTAAAAGCCGCTCGCAGCGAGTCTTGAAATAATTGCGCTTGTCGGGGAGAAAAATTAGGATCGATTTCCCTCACCATCCCCTTGATTATTTCCTCGGAATCAGGACGGAATAAATCTCTTAAAAAAATGCCACCATTGGGTTTTAAAACTCGCTTAATTTCCCGTAAAAAAGGCAGAGGATACTTGAGATGATGGATTAAACTATTAGAAATAACTAAATCAAATTGTTCGGATTGGTAGGGAAGATTTTTTCCATCAACTTTCTCCAATTTGATTTGTTCTTGACAGTTAGCATTAAGGATATTTTTTTGACCAATTTCTAACATAGAATCGGCCAGATCAATAGCGATAATTTGCCATTGGGGACGTAGTTGACTGAGTATAATCGGAATGCGTGCAGTACCGGTTCCTACATCTAACACCCTAGCATTAATACCGGCCAATTGTACGGCTTCTTTAGCGAAATTAGTATTAACTTCGGTGAAGTCCATGGCATCATATTCGATCGCTTCTTCCCGATCATCCATTACTTCTGGTTCTAAAATTCTTTCCATAGAAAAGCTATCTTTAGGGATTACAATATTCACAATACATCGGATCGGCGTTTTTTTGACCGTTGGGAAAGAGTTTTTCCTCTCGATAATCACACCTTTGACAACCGTATAGTTCCAGTTTAATCAAAGAGGTGGGAAAGTGACATAAACCACAGGGTAAACCCGCTTTTCTTTCGATAATATCAAACCCCGGACAACCACAATTAGGACATAATTGATTAAGTTTCTGCACCAGATTTGCTGTCGCAGCTGCAATTGCTTTCATCCGCGTGGGATTGTGCATAGCGCGCATATCGGTTTCTAGGTGTACTTTGCCGTTTTTGTCAAGAATATCTTCAACAATTTTAACTAAATTTTTCTGGTCAGTAATTCCCTTAAAAATATGCTCAGAGTCGAGAGAATTTTTATCAAACATCACCACTAAACCATGACTAGGAAAGCCGATTTTTTCGGCAAATTCTAAAGCAGCTGCTAGATTAGTTACAGTTTGGTGAGCGTGATTAGTTTCCGTGACTATTGCTTGACCAATTATTTCTAGATTATGGACTCGATCGAACAATAAAATCAATTCACGATTACAGGAAACTAGCGGCAAGTTGGGATAGGGATAAAAACTACCCTCACTAGCAATTCCGATATCGTATCCCGAAAGCTCGATCGCTTGTTGTGCCTTCCTGCGAGCGGTTTCAATTTGTGTCCCGATGCGCTTAATATCCCGGGTAAAAGTGCCAAAGCGATCGGTATCAAAATTATCGGGTACAATCACCTTAAGGCCTATTTCTTGCGCTAAAATCGGTGCAATCACCTGCTCTTTTCCGTGCATAGTCCCTAAAATTGCTATCCGATCTTGAAACATCTTTGTCAAGTAAAAAGGAGACAGGAGACAGGAGACAGGAGACAAATTCACCTGATAACTGATGGTGGGTTACGGCGAATACTAAATAGGTGGTAAAATATCTAAGTTATTGTCGCCTAACCCACCCTACGCTAACTTTCTGGGTTTTTTCCCTGAGCTTGTTTTAATCTTTCTGCTGCTGTTTCCATGACTTCTGCAAAGTTTTCGAGAATTTCGCCGGGGTGCGCTTCGAGGATTTTTGTGGATAGGGAAATGCGATTTTTATATTCGTCAATTTCCGCGACTACCACTTTAATTGCTTGACCAACTTTAAAGAAAGTCATGGGAGAATTAAAAGAGGCTCCTGTCACCTGTTTAGCATGGAGTAATCCCGTCACTCCACCGCAATCGACAAAGACACCGTAGGGTTGTAATTTAACCACGGTGCCACTTAATAATTTACCCACAGCTAATTGACTGATAGCGTTAGCGCGAGCAATTTCTCGCTGAGATAAAACTAATTTATTATTTTCTTGATCGATTTGAATAAAAGTTGCGGTTAAAAGTTGTCCGATGAGGGAATCTAAATCATTTTTTTCGATTAAATGGGAGCGAGGGATAAATCCTTTTAATCCCTCCACTTCCCCCGTTACTCCCCCCTTATTCACCCCTGTGACGCGCAGCTGCACCGACTTGCCACTTTCAGAGATTTCCCTGACATTTTCCCAGGCTTTTTGTAGTAATAATTGCCGCAGAGACAGGGTAACTTGTCCTTCCGCGTCCTGTCCACGGGTAATCAGAAAATCGAATTCTGCATCTATGGGTAAAGCTTCGGCAATGGAAGTAACATTTTCCAGGGAAATTTCCCTTAAAGAAATAAAAGCGGAGGATTTGCCGCCAATATCGATGAATGCTCCATCGGAGGTGTGTTGATCGACTCTCCCGCGCACGATCTGCCCTTTTTCAAACTGATAATCGTATTGATCAAGAGCTTTGGCAAAATCGTCCATGGAAAAGGCAGGGTTCGGTGTCATGATAAATAGAATGGTTACAAGTATAATTTCGATCTGCTTCCAGTGTAAGCTGAAGCTTGAGGGGTCAGACCATTAAGATTTAAGAAGGCTAAATAACTCTAGCACATGATCCCAAGCAGATTTGGCCGCATTAGCATTATAACTAGCCCTTTGGTCGCAGAAAAAGCCATGGTCGGCATTTTCATAGCGGAAAACTCGATGAGGAATTTGATAACGGATTAATGCGTTTTCTATCTCATCCACTTGCTTTTGAGGAATACTCGCATCTAACATCCCGAAAAATGCGTAGATTGTCCCCTTGATTTGGGGAGTCACTTGCACCGTCGCTTTGCCACCACCGGGGGTTCCCGTGGTGATTCCTGCACCGTAAAAAGAGGCACTAACTTTGATATCCTCTAGAGTGGAGACAAGATAAACCACATGACCACCAAAACAAAAACCGATCGTGCCGACACCGGTTTTTTGCACCTGTGGCAAACTATAAAGATAATCGATGGTGGTTTGGATATCGCTGATTAATTCGGCTGCTTTGGTTTGTTCTTTGTACTGACGACCGATTTCGATATCTGCCATACTGTACCCCGTTTCAAAACCAGGAGCGAATCGCTGATAAATGGCAGGAGCGATCGCTATATAGCCTTCTTGGGCAATTCTGCGGGTGACATCGCGAATATGGTCGTTTACGCCGAATATTTCCTGAATCACGATAATTGCCGGATAAATTCCCACCCGATCGGGAATGGCTAAATAGGCATCTATGTCAATATCTTTGTTAGGAATCGTAACAGTTTGCGTATTAATAGTCATAATTTTCTCGGTGAAAAGGGTGTTAGGGTGTTAGGGTGTTAGGGTTGTAGGGTCTTAGGGTTGTAGGGTTTTAGTTGAATTCCCCCAATTCCCCATCTCCCCAATTCCCCATCTCCCCATTCCCCCATTCCCCAATTCCCCAATTCCCCATCTCCCTAATTCCTCAAATTAAAACAAACTTTTTCAAGGCCACGGCAACCCCATTTAAGTCTACACTAGGGGCAACCCAATCGGCTTGATCCTTAACAGCTTGGGGAGCATTACCCATGGCAACACCGACACCCGCATAGGTGAGCATAGAAACATCATTAAAATTATCACCGATCGCCATAACGTTTTGCGGTTGTAATCCTAGGATATCTTCGGCCAAAAATTGGGCGGCGCTTCCCTTAGTGGCCTCAACGTGGGTAACTTCAAAAAAAGTCGGACTCGATTGGGTAAAGTATAAATCTTGATTTTGATAGCGTTGCTGTAAATGATGCCAAATCTCGGCGATAAATTGCTTATCTTCCCCCATGGCCAGGATTTTAGTGGTTTTGTGGGCAACTTTGCGTAAATCTCCCACTGCTTGGGCAATAATACCTGATCGTTGCCGATAGAATTCCGTTTCCGCGTTTAATTGCCGCACATAAAGCACATCGTCCATATAAAAATTAAGGGAGATTTTCTCTTTCCATTGGGGTTGTTCGAGATAATCTAAAAGATCGATCGCCAAGTCGGGGGAAATGGGAGTATGTCGATGGTGAACTTGGGAAACAGGATCTTGGATCCAAGCGCCATTGTAAGCAATTAAAGGTAAAGTGGATTTAAGGCGTTTATGAAAACGTAAAGCCGAGCGGTACATCCTACCAGTGCCAATAGCGACGGGAATTCCCTTTTTTTGGACGGCCGAGACAGCTTGCACCACAGCTGGATTAACCTGATTGTTATCACCGGCGATCGTTCCATCCACATCGACAACGATTAAGCGAATATCCACAGTCATGTCCCATTCAACAGTCAACAGTTATTGACACTCTCGCCGTCAAGCTACGCTGTGACTGGAGATTCTTGCTTCTACTCCTCTTAACTAGACACAATCGGAAGACTATGCCCCCGTCAGACCGAATCCACAAGCGTTTTAGTTTAACGTCTACCGACTGCCCGGCGGCGGACGGATCTGAATTTTATTTGTGGGCAGAATTGACCTTAGCCGTTAAGCTTCTATCCTGCTTGACCCGTCACCATTACATTTTCAAGGGCGATATTTGTTCCGAGGTACAAAGGAGCGGGAGGTTTCCGTGATCCCTTACGCGCTTTACCGCTTTCTGTATTCTAGCGAAATCCCTCGAAAATTGTCAAAGTATTGAAAGCTAGGATGGAAGGCATGGGATTAAATGCAACAGTCCGAACATTTGGATACACGAATAAAACAATATTAAATTGGGAAAAGAAATTATCAGCCTGACAAGAAACGTTAGTATTTAACTCTAGATAAAATGTCACCATAATTACCTCAAAAACTGCCCTAGTTAATTATTTTTAGCTAGTTGACTAACAAGCCATGCTCTTAAATTCTTTTCTGCCCTCACTTCATCCTCTTTAGCAGTGGCTAAAAATTCATAGAGTTTAGTTTTCGGAACTAGGGGAAAAGAGGGACTAAATTCTCCTTCCTGATAAACCCCCTTTTCTAACCGATAAATGCGCCAGATTTGTCCATTAAAACGCCATAATTCCAGCACTCCCAAACGGGCATAAAGTGCTAATTTATTAATATCCGTATGGGTGATATCCACTTCCACCACTAAATCTGGGGGCGGATCTTCAGTTAAATTAATCCTTTTTCCTAGCACTTTAGCTTGATTTTGAATATAGTAGGCATTATCGGGTTCTGCTCCTCGTTCTAAATCTTCCCTAGCTAGAGTTGTGGAACCCATACTTTTAATTTTTAAACCCAATTCGGACACCAAAAAATAGATAAAACGTCCGATTAATTCTCGATAAAACTCGTGTTCTTCTAGGGGCATAGTAATTTCTAAAGTGCCACGATCATAAAATAAATGGGCGCGATTATTTTCCCCTAGTGCCTGTAAAATTTGCTGATAGGATAACCAATTGAGATGATAAAAAGTAACCCGTCTTTCTGCCCGGATTTCGCTAGTATTTAACTCCAGAGGAACTGTCACCATAATTACCTCAAAAACTGCCCTAGTTAATTATTTTTAGCTAGTTGACTAACAAGCCATGCTCTTAAATTCTTTTCTGCCCTCACTTCATCCTCTTTAGCAGTGGCTAAAAA
>NZ_JADBTF010000070.1:0-10299 GCF_020246295.1 Microcystis sp. M090S1
ATCGAACGGCTTGGAGGTGGTGGAAACAAGGGAATTTAACAGGCTATCAATTGCCTTCTGGTACAATTATCACAACGGATGACAACCCTTCAAAACCCGACGCTGAGTTAAAAGACAACGGACAATAATGTTAGTAGCCGAGTAAGGGAGGCGTTAGAGTATTTTTAGGGATAGGAGCAGGAGAAATTGGAGAAGTAGAAGAAACTGAAGGCGAGGTAGAAACTATCGCAGTGGTTGGCGGTTCAGTCGGCTGTTTAAACCCTAAATAAATCGATACACCCATTACAACAATTATAGGAATAATAAAATATTGAAAAGCTGAAATAAAAGATTTCATATTAGTTGTAGTAATTGTGTGCAGTTAATTATGGTCATACTAGAGCTAGTCAGAACTAATTAATTGAGCAGCAATCCAGCCTGTCGTACCGGACTGAGGATGATAGACTTTATACCACTGATAACCATTTTTATCATAGCTACTACCCAAAATTTGCACACGATCGCCTGTACGCACAGTTCCTACCACCCCATAAACAGTTCCAGCGCCAGAACGTATATTTTTAGTTCCTGGAGTGCCGCTAACTTTAGCATTAGTTATGGGGTCAATAGAAAGTAAATTACCAGCAATCCATCCATCAGCCCCCGATTGGGGAAAATAAATTTTGTACCAGGGCAAGTTATCACTATTTCTAGCAGATTCGATAACTTGAACACGATCGCCTGGATAGGCAATATGTCTTGGTGCATATTCTAAACCAGGACCACTGCGAATATTTGTCTTCCCTGGGTTTCCTACAATTGTGGCATTAGTGCTTTTGGATTGTATAGGAGTAGGAGCAAATACTCTTACTTGTTTAGCAAGTCTGGCATTTTCTTCCTTTAGTTTTTCTAATTCGTCAAGTCTGGCTTTTTTTTGTTTAAGGTGTGTTTGTACTTGGGACAGTTGGAACAGATTGATACTAACACTTATTGTTAGTAAAAATACAGATAATAAAGCTAATGTTAATCGGTTTTTATTCCACCAAATTCTATATTTTTTTCCTCGCGTTAGCTCATATCCTTCATAAGCGCGTGTAGGATCAACTTTATATGCTCTGTTATATTTTTCTAATGCTTGTTGATAGTTTTTAGTGTCAAGATAATCTTCAGCTAATTTAAATAAAACCGTAAAATAATTGGGATTTATTTGTGAAATTTGTTCATAGATATAAGAAGTAGATAAATTACGATTCTCAGCTATATCTTCGGCCAATTCAAAAAGTCTGCAAGCATCTAAATCAACTTTTTCTAAATCCCAGATAGCCTGTCTTAAAGGATAGCGTTTAACCAACCAATAACGAACTAGCTTAACTTTAATTTTGTAGTGAAATTCTGAATTTTCTACTCTCTCTAAAAATTCCCATTGAACTAAATTTTCTGGAGCCTTATTTAAAGCTTCCGTTATGATAACTCCATATTCTCTGAGTAGCTTTAAAGGTTCTTCTGTCACTGAGTTAGTTGTCTTCTCAGCCATTTTCTCCGCTTGCGCTACTGCTGAAAAAACAACTCTTTCAGGAATGGGTAAGCCATCTCGAAACCAAGCTAGTCCTCCTTCAGCGGTTTCAATTGCATCATCGACAATTTTAGTAACATCATCACAGGTAATTTCTGACTTACCCTCTTCTTCAGCTTGTAAAAAAAGAGCATTACATATTACTTGAGTAAAATAAGGATGGCCTGAAGTCAGTTCTAAAATTACATCGATAGCCTGAGAATCATACTTTAAATACCGTGCAGCAGGTTCAGTAATTAATGCTTTAGCATCTGATTTTTCTAATAAGCCAATTTCTTGATTGACAGCTTGTCTAAATAAGCTTTTTAAGTTGGTTAAATCTTCTACTCTTCTCCCTATTACTGGAATGATAAATAAATTATTGTATTGACCGATAAGAGTTTCCAGATAAGGGAAAAAAGATTCAACTGGGGAATCAGGTGTTTGATCATTTAAAACATCAAATTCGTCTAATAACCAAACCATTTTTCGTTTCTGCTCTTTTAAGACCTCAATTACTTGAGGTAAAAACTCATCAGAGAAAACCGTTTTATAATTCAACGACAAAGATTCTGATTGAGGAATATTCAACTTATCAGCAATAGTTGAAGCAAGATTTTGTAAGATACTGTCAAGTGGTAGTCGCGTTTTATCATGCAAATCAAAATAGATAAACACGAACTCACCTAGTCCCACAAAATTAGGAATTTGCATGAGTACAGAAGATTTACCAATACGTCTTTGACCATGCAGCAAAACAACTTGTGTATTTTGTTTGAGATTATCTTCAATAAATCTAAAAAGTTTCCGTCGGCCAAAAAATGACTCTTGGTCATAAATGGGACGACCGACAATATAGGGATTTATGTGCCTTGTTTGTGTTGTCATCATGATAATAACCCCCCTACTTGCTCAATGATAGATGCTATCTTATCTTTATTTTGCCATAGCCAACGAATAGCAGTATTAACTCTTGTCGTCTGTTGGCGGCTCATTAAATTAAGGAATCCTCTTTGTCGTTTTTTCAACTCCTCTTCCTGGCTATTCTCGATTTGCTTAATCACCCACCACTCCATTATAGATGAGCAGAAAGAATAAGTAGTATTTTCTTCTCCCTCTACCTTCTTTAAGATACCTCGCTCAACTAAATTATTTAATTCTATTTCTTTTTGACTGAAAATCGCTTCAATTCCACCGAGAGCGTATCGACTCCTCCCTAATTTGCCTTCTAATTGGGATAAAGCCAGGAACATTAACAAATTTTGCTCTGTTTCAGTGGACAGTTGCCAAGTAGCTTGAAATAAGTGTAAAGTGTTTGTTTGAAATTCTTGAATAAATTTTTTCTCATTAAGGTTATTTCCCGAAACCAATTCTTCATATAATAAGAAACAAGCATTTTGCAGTAAAGCTGGATTACCATCAGCAATTTTACGGATAGCTTGTTTCCAACCCAATAGACTCTCACTTCTATCGAGTAAAAGGTTTACTTCCTGATTAGTAAAAGGCTTAAGATTTTCAAATAAATAACCATTATACCAAGGTGATTTATCAGGTGTAAGTTCTGGACCAATTTGACTCAACCGACGAGATGAAGTCACAACTATCGAGATATTTTGCTCCTCGGATTGAGCCAGGGTACGACACTGACTGACGAAGGTATCTATATCAGCTTTCGTATATTGGGAATTGGGACGTAAGGTTACATCGTAATTATCGATAAGTAAAACTAAAAATTTACCCTGTTCTTTAAGTAAACGCAAGATAATAAGCAAATCATTAACTGTGGCTTCTGGTTTTTCTGAAAGAGTATCAATACTGGTTTGTAAGAAAGAAAAATTATTCTTAATTGTTACTAAAATATTGCGCCAAAAATCAGGAATTTTAAAAGGTTCCAGGCTTTGACAGTCAATGAATACAACAACTGCTTGGTTATAATCTCGCCCGCATTGTTCCCAGATAATAGGATATGTTAGCAGTTTTAAAAAAGATGATTTGCCCATACCCGGACCACCCCAAACCGCTAGAGAACCGCGGATGCCAATCTGATCCAAGGCTCTTCTGATTAATGTCTTTCTTCCAATGAAATTTTCAGGAGTAACTCGTTGACCAATAGTGAAAGGATTTGAAGGCATGATCATTTTTTTAGACCCGATTGGAAAAATCAAGGAAGAATGCTTACCCAGTTTGATATTGAGGCTTTAATCTCCCAACCACCAAATCTATTATAGAACCCATTTGGTATCTTTTATAATGTAGATGCTAGGCTGAAAAGGTGAAGCGAAAACCTTGTCCATTATAGGTTTCAGGGAAGAGAGTCTGTAGCCTGTTTAACGGCAATACTTTGGTCTGAACCCCGTCAGTGAATGCGCCACCGTCTAGTCGTCCCCGAAAATCAATAGAGGAGTAAGCTAAAATCTACTCAAGTAGTATGACGAATGAAGAGTAGTCTATCGCAGAACCGCTATTGCCAAAGAAGAAATTGACTGGCCCCCCCGAAAGGGACAAAACGACAGATTTTAGATGGGATTTTCTATCAACTCAAAAATGGCTGTAATTGGCGGGAATTCCCGAAAGATTTCTCTCCCTACTCCACCATGTTCTGGCATTATAAACAGTGGAAAAGTCAGGGAATCATGGTTCTTCGGTTTGTGTTATGCAATGGACGGGGGTTATAATAAATGTAACCCTTATATAGAAAGACAGCAATTTTTGTCAATTGTTTTCGATCTAGAACGAACTAATCAATTAAGTCTCTTGCCAGATCAGGATTTAGTTGATTTATGCCCCCCTATCAAACCATACCAAGTAACGAAGAACCATTTCTTGGGTAATTATTAAGTACCTAAGCAAAATTAATTACACATATCTAACCACCTCTTGCCTCTTGCCCCTTGCCTCTTGCCTATCTTCACTAGGAAATTAATTTTGCACGACTACTTACCTAACCCACCCGCTAAATAATCTTAACTTTTAATCCGATGGGGGGGGATTTTCTTCCCTTTTTGATCGAGTTTCTGGGGGAGTATCTTCTCCGATAGTTTTTTCTGGAGACAAGTCTTCCTCTGGGGGGGGATTTTCTGCGCTTTGCGATCGAGTTTCTGGGGAAGTATCTTTTTCGATATTTTCTTCTGGAGACAAGTCTTCCTCGGTAACTTCAATAATCACCGTTTCGCTAACAGCAATAGTTTCGACTTCAACAGTTGTGACAGGTTCAGTCGGGGGAATTTCTGGGGAATTTTCGGAAGGGTTGATCTCTTCTGTTGCCAAATCAAAATCATCGAAATCATCGAAATCATCGAAAGTTTCCCCATCATCAATAATTTCTTCAGCTTTTTCCCCAATTTCTGTCACTGATTCTGTAATAGTTTCCCCGATAGCTGCCGCTGTTTCGACAACGGGGGCAACCGTTTCTTCAGCTTTTTCCCCAATTTCTGTCACTGATTCTGTAATAGTTTCCCCGATAGCTGCCGCTGTTTCGACAACGGGGGCAACCGTTTCTTTTACCGTTTCTTTAACTTTTGCTGCTACTTTCTCAGGTTTAGCTTTAGTTTTAGGGGATTGGGAGGGAGTAACTTTCCCCAGACGATTGCCTAACCAACCGACAATAGTAAATAATTTAACCGGTTTGTCGGGATAAAAAAGTGCTTGTCTGAGTTTGAGAGTTTGCCAAGCGAAAGCAATAAATAATATGGCCGCGGCAGCTTGTCCGAGGAGGATAGCGCCTGTAATCCTCCCCGCGCACAACCAGAGGACAAGGGCATAGAATAATCCTACCGCACTCCAGAGAAAATCATCTTGACGGTGGCGATCGGGGGCGATAAAAGCGGTGGTGAGGAGGTACAGACTACTCAATCCCACAACGACCGCTAGGATATAGGGCAACATTTGCGATTCTCCTTTGACATTTCCTTTTTTATTGTGCGTTATTTGGGGTCGATCGAGTCTATTTTTTGATTAATTTGGGAAATTATCGAGTCATATCGTCTTTAACTGTGTTGATGAATAGCCATAGTTAATATTAGGAAATTCTTGGTTTATTCTCTGCTGCTTGTGCTGATAAGATTAAACAAGCTTTCGGATCAAATGATTAAGTTTTGGTCTTTAACAAGCAAAGCAAAATTAGCAACTCTTGATCAACCCACAGACAAACTGTTATCTTTAGCAATTAGTGCCGATGGTAAATATTTAATTATTGGTAGTGCTGACAAAAATGTAAAAATTTGGCAAAATGGGCAATAGTGACACCTCAAGATAAGTAAGTAGTTATAATTAAATTGAAGATAAATTTCGCTTCTGATCCCCCCTGCCCCCCTTAATAAGGGGGGTGCCGATTCCCCCTTAGTCCCCCCTTGATCAGAGGGGTGTCTGACAACTTTTAACACCTACCTACTTAACTGCTATAATTAGAAACTCATGCCGACAATATTTTATTGGGGAGAAGATGAATTTGCTATTAACCAAGCGGTGAAAAATCTGCAAGCAAAACTTCTCGATCCCAATTGGATACAGTTTAATTATGATAAAATCACTGGCGATCGCAATGAGGCAATTATCGAGGCCCTCAATCAAGCGATGACTCCAGTTTTCGGCATGGGAAATCGTTTAGTTTGGTTAGCTGATACGGTTATTTGTCAACAATGTTCCGAGGATATTTTCCAGGAATTACAGCGCACTTTGCCCAATTTACCCGAAAATTCCTATCTGTTATTAACCAGTGCCAAAAAACCCGACTCCCGCTTAAAATCGAGCAAGTTTATCCAAAATCAGGCGGAAGTTAAAGAATTTGAACTAATTCCGCCTTGGAAAGTCGAGGAAATTGCCCAAAGAGTTAGGGAAATTGCCAAAGAAGTGGGAGTAAAATTAACTCCCGATGCGATCGAACTCTTAGCGGAAGCGGTGGGAAATAACAGCCGCTTGCTGTGGATGGAGTTAGAAAAACTGCGTTTATTTAAAAATAATTCGGCGGGAACTATTGACAAAAAGGACATTTTAAGCTTAGTCAACGCCAGCAATCAAAGCAGCTTACAGTTAGCCAGTGCTATTTTAAAACGGGAGACAGGCAAGGCCCTCGAATTAGTCAATGAATTATTAAATCGTAACGAGAACCCCTTGGCTATCACCGCCACCCTAGGGGGTCAATTTCGCACTTGGGCAATAGTGAAATTAAAAATTGAAGAAGGAGAAAAAGACGACAAAAATATCGCCGCCGCCGCCGAAATTGCCAATCCCAAGCGACTGTATTTCATTCGCAAAGAGATACAATCCTTTTCTTCTAAGCAACTTCTGGCCACCTTGCCCATACTTCTCGAATTAGAATATCGTCTCAAGCGGGGTGCAGAACCTTTGGCAACCTTGCAAACCAAAATTATCGAACTTTGTTGTTTGTTGGTGACTTAATACTCTTCCTTACCTTTCAGAAATCCTCTAGAATAAGATTCTATGGACTTCAAACTTCTCAATAACCACAATGACCGATGATGCCATCCCTAGTCTAAATTTAGCCATCGCTAGTTTAGCCACGAGTAATAATTTCGCCCGTTGGGTGACGAAAGCACCCCTACCGGGGGGATATGTGCATCATGACTGTGAATGGACCGAGAGTCTAACCACGGAATGGATGGCATGGCAGGAAATGTTCTGTCTGCAAAAAATGCCGACCTTACCGATGTTAGAGCAATTAGAAGCAAATTCTCGACCTAAACTGACTCTTTCGGGAGAAGGCGGCAGTTATGGCGGTCAATTAATGCAGAAACTAGGTATTAGTCTCTGGCAATGGTTATTTCAAGCATCAATTAGTCAAAGTTTCGCCCAAAGTCAGGGAATCGCCCTCGGCAAAAATCAGCCCCTGCGAATTCGCTTGGAATGTCGCAATCCCTATTTAATTCTGCTGCCCTGGGAAATTATGCAGCAAGCAGGTAAACAGGCTATATCTCTGCATCCGAATATACTCTTTAGCCGCACCACCAGCGATGTGGAACCACTACCACCGATAAAATCGAGTAATAGTCTCAATATTCTCTTAGTTATCGGCGAAAAACAGATTAAAACCGCCGCTAGTTCCCGCAATCTCACCGCCATTAATACGGGTGGAGAAACTAATTCCGATCAGGCACTGGAATCCGAGGCCGCCAATCTCATCCGGGCCATCTCCCCCGGGGGCAGTAGTTCCCCCCCTCAGATTTCCTATTTGGGAGTGAAAGTCAAAGTCGATACCCTAATTCGACCGGGGGCGAAAGAACTAACCCGGGCCTTGGATACGGGTAAATATCAAGCTTTTTTCTACGCTGGTCACGGAATGGCCGCCCCCAATGGCGGTTCCCTATTTCTGCGGCCAGGGGAACAGCTAAACGGGACGGAGTTAGCCCAAGCTTTGGTGAGAAATCAGGTCATTTTAACCGTTTTTAATGCCTGTTGGGGTGCTTATCCCGCTAAATCAGGTCAGGAGATGATCCCCCGCAGCAGTCTGGCGGAAGTCTTGATTCACCACGGCGTTCCCGCAGTTTTGGCCATGCGAGATGCGATCGCTGATCGAGAGGCCTTGAGTTTTATCGAAGTTTTTACCCGCACCCTCTTCGGGTTCAAAGACAAAGAAGCGCAGATGTCCAAGTTGTTTCCCGGTCCGAGAGTCCCTATTGATCAGGCCGTTCGCATCGCCAGGCAGCAGTTATTAACCCTCTACAAGTACAATCAACCCGCTTGGACTTTGCCGATCCTCTATATGCACCCGGAATTCGACGGGCAATTGCTGCAAACCTTTGATGAGACTCAATCACCGACGGTTATGCCCAATGTCTCCGGAACCATGCCCGCCGCTTTCTTATACTATCTCGATCGTCCCGAAAGAAAATGGTCAATCCGTGGTGGTGGCATGAATATAGGACGGGACATGGAAAATGATCTACAGATTACTGAAAAATGGGTTAGTAAAAACCATTGTCGGATCATTTGCCGTAAAAAACCCGATGATTCAGACTATCAATACTTTCTCGAAGATTTCTCCCGTTTTGGTACTTTTATCTACCAAGATGGCCACTGGAAACAGGTACATAACCAAGAAGTTCCCCTAGAGTCCGGTTTACAGATTCGCTTCGGCAGTTACCAAGGCCAAATCCTCGCATTTGTGGTCGAATAATTAGGGTTGGCTGAAAAAGTTTGTCGTCGGGTGTGGGGAAGTGGGGAAGTGGGGAAGTGGGGTGTGGGGTGGTCACTGCGTGCGCGTTGCGGGGGGAAGTGGGGAAATTGAACTAAAACCCTAAAACCCCAAAACCCCAAAACCTGCCTCCTGTCTCCTGTCTCGGAGTCTCGGAGTCTCCTGCCTTCGTTAACTAACTTTTTGCTTCCTCTTTAAGGGAATAAATTGGTTTAAACCAACCTTTGCGCCAGAAGTAGAAAATCAAGCCTCCCGCTACGGCTAACATGACTAACCAGACCATGAAATAACTCCATTCTCCTTTTAATTCTGGCATATTCTCGAAGTTCATGCCATAGACACCAACGATAAAAGTTAAGGGAATAAAAATCGTCGAAATTACGGTTAAAAACTTCATAATTTCGTTTAATTTATTGCCCATAGTGGACATATAAACATCCATCAAACTCGCCGCTAATTCTCGATAAGCTTCGATAATTTCCAGAATTTGAATGACGTGGTCGTAGGAATCCCGAAAATAAATTTGTACTTCATCGCTGACTATACCATGATGGTCACGCATGAGCAGATGTAGGACATTTCGCATCGGCCAAATTAAGCGACGCAGTGCCAATAATTCCCGACGGACATCATAGATTTCCTGCATTGTATCTCGATCGGGATTACTAATAATCGCATCTTCCAACGCTTCAATCCGATCTTCGTAGTGTTCTACCACGGGAAAATAACCATCGATAATCGTATCTAATAATAAATAGGTTAAATAATCCGCCCCCGATTTCCGTACTCGTCCCTGGGAAGTGCGAATTCGATCTCTGACTATCTCAAAACAGTCCTGTAATTCCTCCTCTTGAAAACTTAAAAGATAGCGTTTTCCCAAGACAAAACTCACCTGTTCCGTATCAAAACCGCTTTCATCTTCTTTCAGTCGCACCATCTGAGAAATCACTAACAATTGATTGTTATAATCTTCTAACTTGGGACGCTGCGGCACATTAACCACATCTTCTAATAACAAAGGATGCAGATTAAAAATTTCTCCCACCTGTTTTAAAACCGTCTCACTACCTAACCCTTGAATATCCATCCAAGACACGGTATTTGTGCCAATATAGGGGGCGCAAGCATTGGGGGTAATATCCACCTTGCGAACGGCGTTATCTTCATCGTAGTCGATTAAAATAATCCGCGAGGGTTTGGCATCTGGTTCAATAATTAATGTCCCTGGTTCACTACCCGGTTCATCATAAAAATAATCGAAGTAGTCTTCTTCCTCGTCTCCATCGGTATCGGGACGATTGTTGACGAATATATCGGGTTGTAGTTGGGTCATAAGCTTACAACAATCTGGCTAATTTGGGCAATAAGAAAACAGAAAAGTTAAAAAATTTAATTTGCCTAAAGTTACTATCTATCGCCATGAGATTACATTGACATACTCCCACCGTCAAGCTACGCTGTGACGGGGGATTCTTTCCACATCGCTGTTAGAAATTCCTTGTTCAACGAGACAACTTAGATTCTCAATGTCTCCACTGAAAACCCAGAGGTCGGACTCTCCCAAGGCGTTTGGGTCGGTTTCTGTTTGCCCAACAGTACCGTTGAGATAATTTCCCAA
>NZ_JADBTF010000071.1:0-11084 GCF_020246295.1 Microcystis sp. M090S1
TGTTGACCCTTTTCCCTGTTTGGCTTCTCGCAAAGCTCGTCAGGATTATTATGGCAAAATTACCTTTTCTTTTATTCAGGAGTTTGAGGCTTTCACATAACAGTACTTGTCTTTGTATTGAAAAATGTGTCCGTCAGTCACGCATATAACAGCAAAATTAGCAAATTATTGATACAAAACTTAATTTATGCTGTTAGGGAGAGGGAAGTGGGAAGTGGGGAAGTGGGGAAGCGGGGAAGTGGGGAAGTGGGGAAGTGGGGAAATTGAACTAAAACCCCAACACCCCAACACCCCAACACCCCCCGCAACGCGCACGCAGTGACCACCCCAACACCTAAAACCTGCCGACCGCCGACCGCCGACCGACTGCTGTATGATAAAACTTGTCCCGATAGGATAAATCAAGGTTGTGAAATTTGGTCAGTGGTTGGGGTTTATCTGTTTAATAATGGCTCTGTATGTATTGTGGCAGATTCGACAGCTGTTATTATTGATTTTTATGGCGATCGTGTTTACCGTAGCCTTAAATAGATGTGCGAAAGGATTGCAGAGATTAGGGATTAAAAGGGGTTTGGCTATTTTAATTACCCTGCTGACGAGTCTAGCAATTGTGATTTTATTTTTTATAATTATCGTTCCCCCCTTTATCGAACAGTTTCAAAAATTAATTGAACTTTTACCGCAAGCTTGGGATTTAGTCCGCAATAACTCGATTCGATGGCGACAACAATTTCAATTTGATTGGTTGCCATCGCTGCCTAATTTAAGTGATTTAGTCCGGCAGTTACAACCTTTAGGAACCTTTGTTTTTAGTAACTTTTTTACCTTCTTTTCTAACTCAGTTGCGGCAATTTTGCAATTATTATTCGTGCTGGTGTTAGCAATTATGATGTTAGCTAACCCCCAACCCTATCGACAAGCTTTCTTAAAATTATTTCCTCACTTCTATCGTCGTCGCGCCGAGGAAATTCTTACCCTATCGGAAGCAGGTTTGGGTAATTGGTTGTTGGGAATTGCCATTAGTTCAACTATGGTGGGATTATTCAGTGGTTTCGGTCTTTTTGTTCTACAAATCAATCTAGTTCTCGTTCATGCTATCCTAGCAGGATTGCTCAATTTTATCCCTAATATCGGACCGACTGCTAGTGTGATTTTTCCGATACTCATTGCTGTTATCGATGCACCTTGGAAAATTGTCGCTATTCTGATTCTCTATTTTATTATCCAAAATGTCGAAAGTTATTGGCTGACACCAACTGTCATGGCTAAACAGGTATCTTTACTACCAGCAATTACCCTAATCGCTCAAATTTTCTTCGCTCAAATATTTGGCATCTTAGGTTTATTATTGGCTTTACCTTTGACAGTGGTAGTAAAAACATGGTTAGATGAATTATTATTCAAAGACATTTTAGATCAATGGGATCACGGCCATAACAAATCTTAAATAATCTCGGCAAAAGTCATGAAATTAATCATTCTTACTCTCGTTATTTTATCTAATTTTTTTGCTCCCCTCCCAGCTAAGTCTGAAACGGTTCTAGAAAAAATTAAACGCACGGGATTATTAGAAGTAGCTATGAGAGAAGATGCGATTCCCTTTGGCTATCGGGATAGTAATAATAATTTGCAGGGATTATGCTTAGATTTTATCCAATTGCTCAGAGGGGAACTAAAGCATAAATTAAACCTCCAGATCATCAGTGTCAAAATTTATAAATCAACTTTATTTAATCGCTTCCAGTTATTGGAAAATAAAACCGTTGATTTCGAGTGTGGTCCCAATAGTATCAGAAAAAATATACCTGATGGTGTCAGTTTTTCTCGTCCTTTTTTTGTCACGGGAACTCAGTTTTTAGTGAGGAGTGATAATCAGAAGAATTTTAACTTTTCTTCGTCCTTAGAAGGTATAAGTATTGGAGTTTTGCGAGATACCAGCACTCAAGAATTATTAAGACAAAAATATCCTCTTGCTACCTATCAAGAATTTCAAGGAGTGACGGGAAGACTGCGAGGTATCCAAAGTTTAAGAAGGAATGGAATAGATGCTTTTGCTAGTGATGGGATTCTGCTAATTGGAGAAGCTGTCATTCTCGGTTTATCCCTAGGAAAAGATTATCAACTTATCCCGCGCAATCCTTTAAATTGTGATTATTATGGTTTTATTCTTCCCGCTAATGATACCCAATGGCAAGAGTTTATTAATGGGGTTATCGTCACCAGTGAGAACAGAAATATTTTTAAAACATGGTTTAATGAAGTTGCTGCCTATTTTATACATACCTGGCAGTATTGTCGTAATAATCCCGAAGACTCTAGGTAAAATTTAACGATTATGCACAAAAAAAATGATTTATTTTGGTTGGTTATTTGCAGTACAATAATCCTGTTTATTTGCAGTGCCACCAGACATATTTTATTTCAATCTAATGCTCTCGATCTTGGTTGGTTCGATCAGGGAGTTTACTTAATTTCTCAAGGTAAACCACCGATTATATCTTTTGTTGACTACCATATTTTAGGCGATCATATCGCTTTTATTCTCTATCCTATAGCCTTACTTTATAAAATTTATCCTAGCGTTTATTGGCTGCTTTTATTACAAGCTTTTTCCCTTTCCCTTGCCGTTTTTCCCCTCTGGCAATTGGCAATAGAAGCGGGATTAAAAGAAAAACAAGCTTATACATTAGCCTTAGTTTATCTGCTCTATCCCCTGATTTTTAATGTTAATCTCTTTGATTTTCATCCTGAAGTTATCGCAGTTCCAGCGATTTTTTGGACGATTTTGGCCGCAAGATTAAATAATCTCTGGGGATTTTGTCTAGGAATCATTATTATTCTCGGTTGTAAAGCAATTCTCTCTTTAACATTGTTGGGAATGGGTATCTGGTTACTTCTCTGGGAAAAGAAAAAAATACCAGGAATAATTGCTATGATTAGCGGCATTCTTTGGTTTATTATCACCACGAAATTATTAATCCCTCTCCTGACAGGAAAATCAGCAGTTATTGAAATGGCTGATTCTCGATATAGTTATCTAGGAGATAGTTTACCAGCAATTATCTTTAATCTTTTCCTCAAACCCGATCTTGTCTTGGGAAAAATCTTTACTGGCAATAATCTAGAATACCTCATTCTATTAATTATTCCCTTGGTTTGGGGTTTATCCTGGCGCTATTCTGCCCCAATAATTGCCGCTATTCCCGCACTCGCTTTAAATTTATTAGCAGATCATGCCCCACAAAAAAACTTAACCACTCAATATTCCCTGCCAATTTTGCCCTTTTTATTTCTAGCGGTTATCGCCACTTTAGCCCATAATAGCATCTGGTTGAAGCAGCCTAAATGGATAATTACTTGGGCAATTATTGCCTTTTTTGCCTTAGCTAAATACGGCTATTTTTGGTCACTGTATTTAAATTCCCTCGATACTTGGTCCGCCACCCAAAAAGCTCTAACCCAAATTACCACCAGTGAGAGTGTCTTGACTACTTCTAGAATTGCCCCCCATCTTACCCATCGAGAAATGATCAAATTAGCGATCGAAGGTTCCCAATCCCTAGATTTAAATCAATTTAATTATATCCTACTCGATCGCCGTCATCCCGGTTGGTCTAGTTCATCAGAACTAATTGATGATCACTTAAATAAACTGAATCAAAATGACAACTTTCAGTTAATCCTTAATGAGGATGATGTGTTTTTATATCGGGCCTTGACAACCCCTCAAGAAACAAAATAATTTGTCGTTCCACCGATTCCAATAAATTTTCTTTATCGATGGGAAACCAGACAATATCAGCATCGGCACGAAACCAAGTGCGCTGACGTTTGGCAAATTGACGGGTATGGAGGATAATTAGATCGATCGCCTGTTCTAAAGAAATTTCCCCGAGCAGATATTGCTTAATCTCTGCATAACCCAAAGTCTGCAAAAGTGGCCAATCCCAACCGTATTTATCCCCCAAATTCTGCACCTCTGCTACTAATCCCCTGGCGATCATTTGATGAGTACGAACAGTGATCCGCTTGTCTAAACTTTCTGGGGAACAGTCTAAACCAATTTGTAAAATTGGATAAGTGGGAGGGTTTTCTCCCTGCTGACTAGAGATAGGTTTTCCTGTCAGATAAAAAACCTCTAAAGCGCGTAAAGTCCTGATCTGATCATGGGGATGAATTTTTTTAGCAGCCTCCTCATCTACCTGCGTCAGAATTTGATAAAGATAGGATTGCCCTAAAGCTTGTAATTGCTGTCTTAAATCCGCTTGAGGAGAAACCCTCGGTATTTTTAAACCTTTGACAATGGACTTGATATAAAGTCCCGTACCACCGACCAAAAACAGAGGAGAATAGTGGAGAGTGGTGATTAAATCCTCAGCCTGTTCTTGGTACTGTGCTAGGGTAAAATTATCTTGAGGATCACAAATATCAATTAGATAATGGGGAATCCGCTGACATTCTTCTAAGCTAGGTTTAGCAGTACCAATATTAAATTCTCGATAGATTTGTCGGGAATCGGCACTGAGAATTACTGAATTAAACTTTTCAGCCAATTGTAGTGCTAAACTGGATTTTCCCGTGGCAGTTGCCCCACAAATAACAATTAAAATAGGTAAAGAGGAAGTAGTCATCGATGCTACATGACAGTGAACAGTAAACAGTAATCAGTGAAAAGACAGGAATGTTAAGCTCAGTAGGTAGGCATCAAAAATTATCAGACACCCCCTGATCAAGGTAGGGTTGATTCATGAATCAACCCTACTTATCAAGGGGGGATTAAGGGGGGATATATCTTCAATTTAATTATAACCACTTACTTAAGACGCATTTAAACAGGGTATTGTTAAGCTGATTAACAGCTTAACAGCAAGAAATTAAGTTTGTCATTAATTTTCGTTGAACAAAAAAACAGCACCCATCAGGATGCTGTTTGTCAAGAAAATGTTACAAAACTTAAGCTAAAGCCGCCATTTTCACATCGTTATTAGCGAGGATATTTTGCAACTCCTCTGCGTCCACGGTTTCTTTTTCCACTAACATTTGCGCTAACTGGTCCAAGATGGCGCGGTTATTGACTAAAACCTCTTTAGCGCGACGATAGGCCTGTTCCACTAAGTTACGCACTTCCTCGTCAATAGCTGCCGCAGTTTCATCGGAGAAATCTCGATCGGAAGCGATATCACGACCTAGGAAAACATTACCATTTTGACGACCTAAGGCCACCGGTCCCAGGCGATCGCTCATTCCGAAACGAGTTACCATTTGCCGCGCTACTCGTGCCACCTGTTGCAGGTCATTAGAAGCACCCGTAGTCACTTCTTCCTCACCGAAGATAATTTCTTCAGCTAAACGACCCCCCAAAGCTACAGCCATCTGATTTTGCAGATAAGCGCGAGAATATAACCCGGATTCCATGCGATCCTCGCTGGGAGTGAACCAAGTTAAACCCCCAGCGCGACCGCGAGGAATAATACTAATTTTCTGGACGGGATCGTAATCCGGCATTAAAGCACCCACCAAAGCATGACCAGCTTCATGGTAAGCAACTAAAGTTTTGCGTTTTTCACTCATGACGCGATTTTTCTTCTCAGGACCTGCCAGGACACGATCGATCGCATCGTTGATCTCATCCATGGAAATCTCGGTTAAATTACGACGTGCCGCTAAAATTGCGGCTTCGTTGAGCAAATTAGCTAGATCGGCACCGGTAAAACCGGGGGTACGACGGGCGATTTTATCGAGATCCACGTCTTGGGCCAAAGTTTTGCCTCTGGAGTGGACATTAAGGATTTCCTTACGGCCAGCGTAATCGGGACGATCTACCACCACTTGGCGATCAAAACGACCCGGACGTAATAAAGCGGCATCCAGCACATCGGGGCGGTTAGTGGCGGCGATAATGATAATACCTGTATTACCTTCAAAACCGTCCATTTCCGTTAATAATTGGTTGAGGGTTTGTTCCCGTTCATCGTTACCACCCCCTAAACCGGCACCCCGTTGACGACCGACAGCATCAATCTCATCGATAAAAACTATACAAGGTGCATTCGCTTTCGCTTGTTCAAATAGGTCGCGGACGCGAGAAGCACCCACCCCGACGAACATTTCCACGAATTCCGAACCGGAAATGCTAAAAAACGGGACTCCTGCTTCTCCAGCTACTGCGCGAGCAAGCAGGGTTTTACCTGTCCCCGGAGGACCGACTAAAAGGACTCCTTTGGGGATTTTTGCCCCAATTGCCGTGAAGCGATCGGCATTTTTCAGGAAGTCCACCACTTCGTTTAATTCTAATTTTGCCCCTTCAATCCCGGCCACATCACCGAAAGTAACCTGGGTTTGGGGTTCCATCTGTACCCTTGCTTTCGATTTGCCGAAGTTCATCGCTTGGGAACCTGGGCCACTTTGGGCGCGACGGAGCAAGAAAAATAGACCAACAAGAAGTAAAATCGGGAAAAAGAGGCTACTGAAGGCTCTTACCCATACTCCTTCTTCTCTTTGGGGAAGTACGGAAATATCAACGTTATTTTCTGCCAAAATGTTGATTAATTGCGGATCGTTGGGCAGGTTGACCAATACATTTGTACCATCTTGAGTGGGTACGATCGCTCGTTGCCGGTCGGCACTTAAGCGCACGGTTTCCACTTTACCTTCCCGTACTTCCTGTAAAAATTCGCTATACTTCCAAGTTTGTGGGACTGCTGGCTGGCGATCGAAGAAAGCTGAGGCTAAGACAAGGACTACGATTAACAATAGGGCATATAGTCCCGCATTGCGCCATTTTTTGTTATTACCGTTTTTGTTCACGCTGTTGAACTCCTGATAAATTGAGGATGATCTTATCGGTTGTTAAGGGGTTGTTAATTTATGTTAACGTTTCTCAGGAACAGTGGACAGGTTTTTTTTAATAGACCTCTGGCAAAAATCAAAAATCTTCCGTTAGGTGAGGAGTAAGGAGCCAGTAGTCGGTCGTCAGGAGAATTAAGAATGAGCATTAATCAATTAAATGCTCTATTTAGGGATTTTAGGCAATTTTATGCCTACTTTTGTCATTTTTGAACTTTAAAAAATTAATTATGCAAGAACTCTAATATATGCCCGTTCTGGTCCTCATACTAAATCCTGTTATTAAAAACTGATTATTTATTCACCCTTTTGCATGAGTGCCTGTCCTGATATGTAGCCTATACTGAACGGATTTAGTATAAATGGGGGTTCGCTGCTCAAGAACGCTTGGCTAAACAAGAAGCTGAATAACGAGCCATCTGGCTGCCTGAACGGCTTAGATACCTTGGAATTAACCCCGATGAAATCTCAGAAAAGTGCTTTTAGAAATAGCACAAAAACAATAGTTAGGATCGGCACAGGAAAATGGCAGTGAGCATTAAATATTTAAGAGCCAATTTTAAAGGCTTCTAGAAACAAACTATAGGTGATACCAATTTTGAGTAAATTGAAAGATTCTCGCAGAATCGGTGCGGGTTTAGCCTGAGAACTTTTTCGGTAAACAATCCGGCTAATCGCCTCCGTAAACAGCACTAATAAACCAGCCGCGGTGACATCCCATTGAGCAGTTTGTCCAGCAGTGGTGACAATTGCTTGACCAGAAAAAATTCCAAATAAAACACAAATTATCTGTAGGGAAATCCGCCGCCAAGGATTACCAAAAAAGCTATTAAATCGACTGCTGGTGACATTAGCCAGCGTACTTAAACGGGTGCGTTGCATGGCCATATTTATTTAGAAGTAATACGATTAAGAAGCCACAAAGAAGTAACGATACCAGTAAAGTGAGCGAGAATTGTATTAGTATTAGCCTGCACAATTAACAGATCAACCGAATTAACAAATTGACTGGGGTTAGAGGCAACATTAAAAGTACCTTGGGGAACATTGAGGGATTTAATTAAGACGATTCCCGCTAACGCTTGCGCTCCCAAAATCGTTAAAAACATCCCGATAATATTAGCGATTAAACCCTGACGGATTAACTGAATAGTATCGGATTTTTTCGGGCGACTATCTTGATCACCCCTCAACATTTGACGGGCAATTTTCATGTAACGAGAGGAAAAGAAAATGGCGACCACCAAGAAACCAGCCCCACCAATGGCACATAAAACACCGATTTCAATGCCAGAAGTGCGTTGTCTCGTCCCTAATAAACTAGCGGTAGCAATGAGTAATAAAACCCCTGAAATTACGCCCAGGACAATCTGCGTCCAAAAACCGATTCTTCCCTGACGTAAAAGGATATTAGCAGCCCGTTGGACGGCCGGAGGCAAGGAATAAAGATCAGAATCTCTAGGGGTGGATATATTGGTAATTTCTGATTGTTTGTCTCTCATCGGGGTTAAGCTAGGGTTGGGTAAATCTGGTCTTGATCTATTTTCGTCTTTTTTTTTGCCCATGGCTAGAGATTTAATCAAGCTCTGGCATAATTAATTTTTCATGGTTCAAAAAAGGCAAAAATAATGATTAAATTGCCTAAAATCTGTAAATAGACCATTTAATTGATTATTATTCATTCTTAATTCTCCTGACTACTGACTACTGGCTCCTAACCCTAACAACAATTTTTGATTTTTACCAGAGGTCTAATTTTGGCACTGACTGGCTATCTGTTTAGCTTCCACCTGTAAACGCTGGGCCATGCGAAACATTTCTTGACCGGTGTGGAGAGAGTGATCGTCGTAGTTAAGGGTAAAGGTTTCTAATTCTTCTAGTCCGTCAGTGAGATGATTGAGACAGTAGTAAAGAGAAGCGGCCACTTTGGCCATTTTGGCAGGGTTGGGCCGTTGGCAAAAGAGGGTTTTGGCTCGATCGAGATTTTGGCGACAGGTTTCTAGATAGTCTTGAAAAACAGCCATTAACTGATCATCGAAGGGATCGGCGGATAGGTGATCGATCTGACCTTTGAGAGGCCGGATAATTTGACCGATCAGGCGATTAATCGGGCTATAGGTCTGGTTATACCACTGTTTGACTAGGGCCTCGTCTTCCTGGACCGCTTCTTTGTAACGATGGTAATTTGCTTGGGCAGTGGCAGTGCGTTGGCCGCGTTTTTCGGGAAAATTGGCGATTAGTTGGTTATCATAGTCCTTTCTTAGCCTCGGATCGCTTAAAATCTCGTAGGCGGCGTTAATAGCAACGATTTTATCGTGACTGGCACTATCGTTTTGACTATCGGGATGGAATTGTCTGGCTAAACGCCGATAGGCCCGTTTAATCTCGTCAGGGGTCGATTTATGGCTGATTTCTAAGGTTTGGTAGTGGTTGCCGGTCATGAGCGCAAGCGATCGATCTGTCTTTTATTATTATCGACTATGCTTAACGCGGCGGAGAAGGAGAATTGTCGAGAGTGGGAAAGTGGGGAGGTGGGGTGTGGGGTGTGGGGTGTGGGGTGTGGGAAGAATACATAAAAATAATCTCCTGTCTCCTGAATACTGACTTCTGACTCCCGACTCCTGACTTCTAACCCCATGTTGGACAAAGATAAGCAAAAATTATCTATTGACTCCAAAAACTTGAGAATATTTAAATTAACATTTCGCAATATTTATAAATTCTTAAGAATTAATTGAGAAAGATTTTTATTTAACAACGATTTTACAATGGTTACAGCGATTTGATAAAATTTCATAGTGGGTTATTCTGTGCTTTTTTGGTCAGCAATGGTTGAAACCCTTGCCACACCTACAAGGTGATCCTAGTTAAGACAGGTAAATTAGTCAATTTCACCCACAACGATGATCTTTTTTTTGTGTAGTTTTATTGCAAAAAAAAAGTTTTTTTGACAAAAAGCACAAAGTATGAATTAGGAAGTGGGAAGTGGGAAGTGGGAAGTGGGAAGTGGGAAGTGGGAAGTGGGGGAGAAGGGAGAATAAATAAAAATAATCTTCAGAATTCAGAGTTGAGAATTTATAATTCTGATCTGACAAAATTGGCAATAATTAGACAAAAGGATTGATTTCAGGGATATCCTCGATCGAGGGTAAGTCTATTGGGCCCGATCGCTCTTGTCTAAGATAATAGGGACAATGAAGCTGACAATCGGGACGATGGGGAAAATCAACTAAATCATTTTGGTATGCTGATAGATAGCGATCGAGATCCTTCAATAAACGGCGCAAATCTCGCCCTGTCTGTTGGTGTAGTTTCCGATTATAGTTAAAAGTAATTTGTTCGGGGCTGCGGGGCAACTGCACAAACCAATAGGTCATCGATAAACTATCAAGAGGATAAGCAGAAGTTTCTGCCAACACATACAGATAAAGTCTCGTCTGCCAATTTTTGGCTAGTTGGTCAGCATCGATAGGTTTTAAGTAGGTTTTCCAGTCAAAAATTACCGCTCGATCGCTCTCTAATAAAATTAAATCATAGATAACCGTTAATAAATAATTACCCACAGTTAAACTGCGACAATGTTCCGCTTCTCGATTGGTTTCTCCCGGATTTTGGGCAATTGCCGGGGCAGCCTTTAATAGGGCCGTTAAACAATGTTCTAACTGTTCATTTTCCCGTAATAAAGATGCGATCGGCAGCCCTAATTCCCGCTGCTGTAATAATAGGTGAAACTGACTGCCCCATTCTTGCCGCTGCAATTGTTCAGGGTCAGCCGGTGTGTTGAGTTCCTCTAGATAGACTTTTTGAAATCTGGGTGGACAGGTTTCCAATAGGTTTAAATGACCTTGGGCAAGACGGTAGATCTTAGGCATAATAGGATTATCGTGAATATTATCGAGAAAACGGGTTTCTCCGAGAAACCATGAGAAAACGGGTTTCTTGAAACCCGTTTTCTGTATAAATGTTAATTTATGTTGTGGAAGTCCTGAAAGATTGGGGATTGTTGAGCTAAAACTGTTAGCAGTAAACCTTTGCTGCCAACACCATGACTTCCACCCTGTTGCCGAGCCTTCCTGCTGTTGACGATGTTTTGTTCAATTTTGCTCAATCTGATGGCTTGAGTCAAATTAATCAGGTGGATAGTGCGAGAAATCAGGGTTTAACCGCACCCGAATTAAATACTGTAGTTTTCCTCGATGCTGGTGTTACCGATTATCAAAGTCTCCAAGCTGGGGTAA
>NZ_JADBTF010000072.1:0-16153 GCF_020246295.1 Microcystis sp. M090S1
ATTCGCGGGCAGCTTAAGTAGGGAGGCACAATTATTTGTAGGATGGGTTAGCGGTAGCGTAACATAATCGGGCGTTGGGTTTCATGCTTCAACCCAACCTACGTTCATCTTATATTTAATTCCACCCACCCACTTAACTGCTAGATTAGCTGACCAATGTTGTTTAGCTGTTAACTTTTGTAAAAAAAACATCGTCTGTATCCTATTGTACAGATAGACTAAAAATAGCTAAAAAAAGCAGTTAGATCGGCAAGAGGGAAAAGGTAAAACCCCTGACTGGGAGATGACGGGTAAATAGGCAATAAATCCTGAATTACCGCTCTAAGATTGGCTTTACCGACAGCAAAAGACCAGATTAATCAGGCAAATATCGTCAAATAAACTAATCAATATAGCTTCTTAGGTGTCTGGGAGTGAAAAAAGACAGAGAACGGAGTTTTTCTAGTTTCTATAACTGCACTAATCAGAGACCTGGAACTTAGCTCTAAACCGACAACTAAATTATCAGGAGAATTGGGGTTATGCCGACTCTACACACGCTGACCAATGATAGTATCTCTTGTCCCTTGCCCGATCGCGTGGAGAACGTCAATTTCCACTACGAATTAGAAAATCAATTTCATCCCACCTACGGCCTCGAAAACCTAGGCATGAAAAATCTCGGTCGCGTTTATCGCAATCTTTCCGTACCGCAATTAGTCGAACAGGCGATCGAACGTCATGAGGGCGTTTTAGCCGATAATGGGGCTTTAGTGGTGGAAACGGGTAAATATACCGGTCGTTCCCCCAAAGATAAATTCATTGTCAAAGAAGCCAATAGCGAAAAGGAAATCGACTGGAATCAGCATAATGCCCCGATTAGCGAGGAAAAATTCCAGCAGTTATACCGAAAAGTCCTCGCCTATGTACAGGGAAAAGACCTATATATCTTCGATGGTTACGTCGGGTCCGATCCTAATTGTCGCTTTGGCGTGCGCGTTGTCACCGAAATCGCCTATCATAACCTCTTTGCCCATCAGTTATTCCTCCGGCCCAGTGCGATCGAACTAGCTGCCCATCAAACTGATTTTACCGTGATTGCCCTGCCGGGGTTACAGGGAGATCCCGAAGATGACGACCTGAACAGCGAAGCCTTTATCGTCCTCAACCTAGCAAAAAAAATCGTTCTCATCGGTGGCACTCGCTACGCTGGCGAAATCAAAAAATCCGTCTTCTCGATGATGAACTACCTGATGACCAAACAAGGGGTTTTACCGATGCACGGTGCCGCTAACATGGATAAACACGGTCATACGGCCCTCTTTTTCGGTCTCTCCGGTACGGGTAAAACCACCCTTTCCGCCGATCCTAAACGCAGCCTCATCGGTGATGATGAACACGGTTGGTCAGAAGACGGCATTTTTAACTTTGAAGGCGGTTGTTATGCTAAAACCATCCGTTTAAGTGCCGAATACGAACCCCAAATCTGGGCGGCGATTCAATTTGGCACTATTCTCGAAAACGTGATCCTTTCCCCCGATAATCGCCTTCCCGACTACGATGATGGACGTTTGACCGAAAACACCCGCGCCGCCTATCCCCTGCGTTATATCCCTAATTGTGCCGTATCTGGCATGGGAACCCACCCGAAAACTATTATCTTCTTAACTGCCGATGCTTTTGGGGTACTGCCACCAATCGCCAAATTAACCACGAACCAGGCGATGTATCATTTCCTCTCCGGCTATACTAGCAAATTAGCGGGAACGGAACGGGGAATCACAGCCCCACAGGTGACTTTTTCCAGTTGTTTCGGTCAATGTTTCTTCCCTCTGTCACCCCTCGTCTATGCCCAAATGTTAGGGGAACGTTTAGAACAACACCCCGAAACCTCCGTTTATCTGATTAATACTGGTTGGTCCGGCGGTCCCTACGGAGTCGGCGATCGTATTTCGATCAAACACACCCGCGCTATGGTTTCCGCCGCTTTAAATGGCGATTTAGAGGAAGTCGTTTTCCATCCTCATCCCATCTTTCAAGTTCTCGTCCCCGAAATTGTCCCCGGAGTTCCCAAAAAAATCCTCGACCCGCGACAAGCATGGCAAGATGGCGAATCCTACGACCTACAGGCGCGAGAATTGGCCCATCGTTTCGTGGAAAATTTCCGTCAATTTACCACTGCCTCCCAAGAAATCATTGCAGCCGGTCCAATTTGGGAATAACAGCATCAAGGAATCGGTTATCAACTAGAGTTTGCGGCAAAAAGTTTGTTGGTGGCGTAATCAGTAATCAGTAATCAGTAATCAGTTATCAGTTGTCAGATGTGAGTTTTCAGTTCACTGTTTACTGTTTACTGAAAAAAGGCTCCCCACTTCCCCACTTCCCCCTCTCCGGTGCTTCCTACACCCTTCTATTGCCCATGGCTTGTCCGGCGAGATAACCAGTGGTCCAAGCGCTTTGAAAATTAAATCCCCCCGTGACTGCATCGATATCTAGTACCTCCCCGGCAAAATATAACCCCGGACAGATTTTGCTTTCCATAGTTTTAAAATCCACTTCCTGAAGATTCACTCCCCCAGAGGTGACAAATTCCTCCTTAAACACCCCTTTTCCTTTGATTTGATATTCCCCTTGCTGTAATTCAATCATTAATCGATTGAGAGTATTTTTAGATAATTCGGCCCAGGGAGTTTCCGAGTGAACAGTCAAGTAACTTAATAAACTCTGCCAAAGACGCTTAGGTAACTGCTCAAAGGGACAATGATTAAAAAGTTTTCTTTTGGGATATTCACTTTTAGTTTGTAAGATAATTTCTCGCAATTTTTCAGGATGATAATCCCCCAACCAATTAATGATTAAAGGCATTCGGTAATGATGCTCGTGAAGTAACCGCGCTCCCCAAGCAGAAAGTTTTAAAATAGCCGGTCCACTGACTCCCCAATGGGTAATTAACAAGGGTCCGATTTGTTCTAATTTGCTTCCCCCAAGACGAACTCGCACTTTATCTACAGCAACCCCTAACAAATCTTTCAGACGAGGATCGGCAATTTGAAAGGTAAATAAAGAAGGGACAGGAGAGACTAGAGAATGACCTAAATCTTGAGCGGTGCGATAACCAAAAGGACTACTTCCCGTAGCAATTAAAAGCTTATCTGCCCTAATTTGCTCCTCTCTTTTTAATTCAATCAAAAAACTTTCTTCCTGTTTTTTTACCGATTTAACTGGGGAATTTAGCCTTAAATTAACCCCAGCAAAAGTCGCACTTTCCCGCAGACAATTAACAATAGTTTCAGAATTATCGGTGCTGGGAAACATTCGCCCATCCGCTTCTGTTTTTAGTTTTACCCCCCGCAATTCAAACCATTTAATAGTATCTTGGGGTTGAAACCGACTAAAAGCTCCCCGTAGTGCTTTGCCACCGTGAGGATAATAATTAACCAATTGGGAAACATCAAAACAATGATGGGTGACATTACAGCGTCCCCCTCCCGAAATCCGCACTTTCCCCAGAGGTTCTTTTGCAGCTTCTAGAATAGTAACGCCAGCTTTTGGGTTAGATTCTGCCGCTTTAATTGCGCCAAAAAATCCCGCTGCCCCGCCACCAATTACGACTATTTGAGTCATATATCAAGGAAAAAGTTAAGTTTAAACTGCCAAAAATCGCTGAATGACTTCTTGACTTAATTCGCTCGTGAAACCGGAAGCAACAATTCCCCCTTTTTGCATGGCGTAATATCGATCAGCTTGGCGGACAAAATGCAGGTGTTGTTCTACTAATAAAACGGCGATTCCTTTACTGGCAACAATACGCCGCACCGCTGCTTCAATTTCGAGAATAATTGACGGTTGAATTCCTTCCGTGGGTTCATCTAAAATTAATAATTTTGGTTCCCCCACTAAGGCGCGAGCGATGGCTAATTGCTGTTGTTGTCCACCACTTAAATCTCCTCCCATCCGCAATAACATGGTTTTTAAATCGGGAAATAAATCGAAGATTTCTTCGGGAATTGTGGCATTTTTTCTCCTTGTGGGTAAAGCTTCCAAACCGAGAATTAAATTCTCTTTTACCGTTAAACGGGGAATAATATCCCTCCCCTGCGGCACATAACCCAGTCCTAATCTGGCTCTTTGATCTGAGGTTTTATTAATGAGGTTTTGTTGCTCATAATTAATTGTTCCCGCTCGCGGTTTTAAGATACCCATCAAGGTTTTTAATAGGGTAGTTTTACCCACGCCATTACGTCCGATTAAACAGACCATTTCTCCCGCATTAATGTTAAGGTCAACATCTCTTAAAATATGACTTTCTCCGTAGTAAACATTGAGATCAGATATGTGTAACATTGTCAACCCTTTTTAACTAATTTTAATCGTTTGATTCTTTATTCTTCCGAGGAACCTAGATAAACTTCAATAACTTTCGGATCATTTTGAATTTGCTCCATATTCCCCTCACATAGAACAGTTCCTTGGTGTAAAACCGTGACTTTGCGGGCAATTTGACGGACGAATTCCATATCGTGTTCAATGACAATAATCGAATGACTTTCCGCTAGATTTAATAACAAATTACCCACGTTTTCCGTTTCCTCATCGGTTAATCCTGCCACGGGTTCATCTACTAGCAGTAAATCTGGTGACTGGGCCACTAATTGGCCAATTTCTAAGCGTTGTTTTTCGCCGTGGGACAGTAAAGAAGCGGATAAATCAGCTTTAGCAGTTAACCCGATAGTTTCCAATAAACCAATAACTTTTCTGCTATCTTCTAGAGGAGGACGACCGAAAAGAGTTGAGAAAACATTTTTATTACGGTTGCTAACTAAATCGAGATTTTCTCGGACAGTTAGATTTAAATATACCCTAGGAGTTTGGAATTTGCGACCAATACCTAAACGAGCGATCGCATATTCAGGAATTTTGCGGAGATCTCGACCTTTAAATAATACCCGTCCGATGGTGGGTTGCACTTTCCCCGTAATCACATCTAAAAAAGTGGTTTTTCCCGCACCATTGGGACCGATAATCACCCGCAATTCTCCCGTATCCATACTGAAATTAAGATTATTGAGAGCTTTAAAACCCCCAAAACTAACGGTAAGATTCTCGATTTCTAAGATTTTTCCAGTCATAATTTCTAAGAGGGAGTGGGGAAGTGGGAAGTGGGGAAGTGGGGAAGTGGGGAAGTGGGGAATTGGGGAAGTGGGGAGTGCCGGAGCAGGGGGAAAAAAACTGATTACTGATTACTGATTACTGATTACTGTCTCCTGACTCGGAGAATACTAACAGAATAAGGTCACTTATGCTCTAATTCTTCTCTTTCCAGTTGCACTTCCGGAGCTTCCTCAATACTAGGATAGGTAATTAAAGTTTTGCGGAAACCAAAATGAGTCAGCAAACGTTTAATTCCACCGAGAAGACCATCGGGAAGCACTGTCACCACAATTAGGAATAGGGCCCCTTGGAAAAATACCCAGACTTCCGGAAATTGTTCGCTTAAAAAAGTTTGGGCTAGGCGTACTAATAAAGTACCGACAACTGCCCCCACAAGAGTAGCACGTCCCCCCACAGCCACCCAAATCACCATTTCAATGGAAAAAGCCACATCCATAGAGTTAGGGGTGATAATTCCCGTTTGCACGGTATAAAGAGCGCCGGCAACACCAGCAATCGCCCCAGAAATGCCAAAAACTAACACCTTAAACCAAGTAGGATCATAACCGGAAAAACGGACACGCACCTCATCATCGCGAATGGCGACTAACAAGCGCCCAAATCTGCCCGTAGTTAACCAACGACAGAGTAGATAAATAGCCAGTAAACAGACAATTGTGAGTAAATAAAAGGCCACTTGAACGGCATCGGAACCCACCAGTAACCCGAAAATTGTTTGGGTATCGGTTTTTAAGCCATTAGTGCCGTTAATTAACTTTTGTTGACCGTTAAAAAAGTTAAAAAATACCAGTAAAGCCGCTTGGGTCAAAATCGAGAAATAAACCCCTTTAATGCGGTTGCGGAAGATTAAATAACCCAATAATCCTGCCACGATCGCTGGTACGATAATTAGGGCTAGAATTGTCAAAGGTAGGGAATAAAAAGGTTGCCAAATAAAAGGTAATTCTGTCACCCCGTAGAGAGTAAAAAATTCGGGCATTTGTCCGGGGGGTAACTGAAGATTTAGGTACATGGCAAGAGCATAACCACCGAGGGCGAAAAAAATACCATGACCAAGACTTAATAAACCCGTATAACCCCAGATTAAATCTATCCCCAAAGCGACAATAGCAAGGGAAAGAAATCGCCCCAATAAACGCAAGCGGAAAGCCGACAAAGCTAAGGGCAGCAACACCGCAAAGATGACCACTAAACCAACAATAACAGCGATTTCCGTGATTAACTTTTTCTTTTCCCGTTGTCGGGATTCGTTTCTAGTGATGGTTTCGGTAATCATAATCTATAACTCGGCAGTACGTCCTTTAGGAGGAAAAATTCCCGCAGGTTTGAATTGCAAGAAAGCAATAATTAAAGCAAAAATCATCACTTTTGCCATGCTAGTGGTGGAGAAAAAGGTGAATAAATCCGTTAGGGGTTTTAGTGCTGCCACGGAACCAAAAATCAGAGCAAAAGTTCCCGAACCAATTAAATAATTAGCCACACCAATGGCCATGGCTGCGATAATAGTTCCTAGGAGATTACCCACTCCCCCCACCACCACTACCATGAAGGTATCAACGATATAATTTTGTCCCACATTTGGACCGACGGAACCCAAAAAACTAATCGCACAACCGGCAACTCCAGCTAATCCCGAACCGAGGGCAAAAGTCAAAGCATCCACTTGATTAGTGGGAATGCCTAAACAGGCACTCATCTGGCGATTTTGGGTGACGGCACGAATGCGTAAACCCCAAGAAGATTTATTTAAAAACCAATAGGTTCCTAACAAACAAATGGCAGTTAAAATGATAATAAATAGACGGGTGTAGGGCATTTGAAAACCGGGTAAAGGTAAACCTCCCCGTAACCAAGCAGGAGCCGTGACATCGACGTTTCTGGCACTAAACCAGGGTTTAGCAAGAACGGGATTAAAAGATAAAAGATAGCCTAATAATCCAGCGATAGCTAGGGATAAAGGCAGGGTGATACCAATAGCTAAATTGCGAATTCTCTCCCAATCTAGGCGACGACTTAACACCGTCATCGCCCCAAAAAATAACAGACAGAAAACTATTAAACTAATTACTAATAACCCGTTGACACTTCTGACAAATTGCTGCAGAATTAAGCTGACTCCCCAAGTGGCCAGCAGCGTTTCTAGGGGTCTGCCGTAGAGGAACCTAATCACCCCCCTTTCTAATAATAATCCCGCCAATCCCGACACTAAAAAAGCGATCGGTAGGGCGAATAAAACATAAGTATCAAAGAGGGGAGAACCGAAACCTTTAAAGATATTCTGCACCACAAAAGTACTGTAGGCCCCTAACATCATTAACTCACCGTGAGCGAGATTAATCACCCCCATCAGTCCGAAAACAATCGCTAGTCCTAAAGCGGCCAGCAATAGCACAGAACCGATGCTAATACCATTAAATAATCCTTCTAATAATGCTGACACTTTTCGTTATTCCCGTGCATTTTTAAGCTTTAAAAAGTGGGGTGAGCAGTAATGCCCACCTCACTCTCGTTATTGTCTGGAAAAACTCCTAAAACTAGGATTTTTCCATTTTGAATTTACCGCCCTTAGCCGGATCAGTCCAGTCACAGGCAAAGCCCTTAGTTTCGGGGACAAATTGGTTCCAAGGTTGCGGATCCACCACCCCCGGAGTTGACCAAATGATGTCAAATAGACCATCATCTCTCACCTGACCAATGCGGACGGTTTTGGAGATATGATGATTGGGGAACATTTCCACCGGTCCTTCGGGAGCATCGAATTTTTGTCCGATGGCGGCGGCGCGAACTTTGTCGAGATCATCGGCGGTTGCCGCTTGTTCTACCGCTTGCTTCCAGAGATAGACCATGATGTAGGCCGCTTCCATGGGGTCGTTAGTGACGCGCTCCTGACCGAATTTAGCTCGAAAAGCCGCAACAAATTTTTTGTTAGCGGGGGTATCTACGGTTTGGAAATAGTTCCAACAAGCGTACTGACCGAGGAGATATTCCTTACCGATTTGTTTAACTTCTTCCTCGGCAACACTCACCGACATGACCGGATATTTATCGGGAGTTAAACCGGCCGCTTGCAGTTGTTTAAAGAAAGCCACGTTACTGTCACCGTTGAGGGTGTTGAAAATAACGCCACCATCGGGTAAAGCTTGCTTAATTTTGGTAATAATCGGGGTAACTTCCGTGTTACCTAGGGGTAGATAGTCTTCGCCCACGGTTTCTCCGCCTTTCACCTTTAACTGCTCTTTAATAATCGTGTTGGCAGTGCGGGGAAAAACGTAGTCGGAACCGACGAGGAAGAATTTTTTCCCTTTATTTTCCAGCAACCAAGTCACTGCCGGCTCGATCTGTTGGTTGGGGGCAGCACCGGTGTAAAAGATATTTCTAGAACACTCTTGACCCTCGTACTGGACGGGATACCAGAGCATATGGTTTTTTGCTTCAAACACGGGTAAAACTGCCTGACGACTGGCGGAAGTCCAACAACCGAAGACAGTCACAACTTTGTCCTGATCGATCAGTTTGGTGGCTTTTTCGGTAAAAGTTGGCCAATCGGAAGCGCCATCTTCCACCACTGCCTCAATCTGTTTACCAAGAACACCACCCGCGGCATTGATTTCCTCGATCGCCAGTTTTTCCGCATCAACTACGCTGGTTTCACTGATGGCCATGGTGCCACTGAGGGAGTGCAGAATACCCACCTTAATTGTCTCTCCAGAAGCTGGGGCGGGACTAGCAGCCGGGCTAGGACTAGCCGTGGGGGTTTGGCTTTGATTGCCACCACAAGCTTTTAACAGAATACTGGTTCCCAAAGCGGCAGAACCGTACAGGAGAAATTTACGTCGTCCTAAATTTGACATGATGATCTTGAACTAACCTCGCTGACAATATTAGCTACTTCACACGGATGTTTTTGCTGAGGAGATTTTCGGGAATCTTTCTACGAATATCTGTGTGATATTACGGCTAGGTTAGCAGATTTTTTGTGATTTTCGCTACTTTTTGGATGTTTTTTGTAGTTTTCGCTACTTTTTTAGAAAAAATTAATGATTTTTCTGGAATTTACCTAAGTTTTTTAGCTATCAGGAGTCGGGAGACAGGAGGCAGGAGTCAGGAGACAGGAGGCAGGAGTCGGGAGAATTAAGAATGAATAATAATCAATTAAATGGTCTATTGCAATTTCCATAGTTGTGAGGTACAAAGTCTTAGGTTTTGAGGAGTCAGGAGTCAGGAGTCAGGAGTCAGGATTCAGGATTCAGGAGTTAAGATTTTGGTGTACCTCATGAGATTGGGAAACGCTATATTTACATACTTTATGCGATTTAATCCTTATTTTTGCCGTTTTTGAACCATCAAAAATTAATTACGCAAGAGGTTTATAGTAACACAATAGCCTCGCGTGCCTGGAAAAAGTGCCAAAACCGTTTTCTAGTAAGGCTTCCAGTAATATTCAGCCCAACCCAATTATCAATCCGAATCTGGCCAAAGCAGCCGGACAGCAAGCAGCGCAAAACCAATGGCCGCTATCGCTTTTAATATCTTAGCGGGGAATAACTGCGCCATACTGCCGCCCGCAAGGACTCCTAAGAAACTGGTGCAGATTAAGGCGGTAATTGAGCCAAAAAAGACAGCTTTAGGTGATTTGGAACTGCCACCGAGAGCGATCGCTACTAATTGACTTTTATCGCCGATTTCTGCCAAAAAAACCGTGATAAATGTCAGTCCGAATAATTGCCAATTCATAAATTCTAGGGAGATGGGTGATGGGGAGGTGGGGAAGTGGGGAAGTGGGGAAGTGGGGTGATGGGGAAGCTGTTTCATCACCCTATCACCCCAAAACCCTATCACCCTATCTCCTGTCTCGGAGTCTCCTGACGACCGACTCCTGAATACTGATTGATTAGAGAATATCGCCGATCAGTAAACCAGTGATCAAAAGTAGAAGGATAGCGACACCGATATCTAAGGTTTTGGGGGAAAGACGACGGGCAATCCAATAACCGATCAGGACACCGAGGAGACTGGTAGCGATTAAAGCGGTGGCTGCCCCGGCAAAAACCACCCAGGGGGATCTGGATTCGGCGCTGATGAGAAGGGTGGCTAATTGGGTTTTATCGCCGATTTCAGCAAAAAATATGGTTAGGAAGGTGGAACTAAACACCGTCCAAAAACTCCAAGAAGGTGGATGATCTGGCTTTTTCTCGGTTGAGGCGATCGATTTGCTATCACTCATCGGCTAATTTAACAATATCGGGTTAAGCAATAATTTTCATACTTTTTTCATTTTAGCCCGACCGGTTTTCTGGCGATAGTTTCTGCTGTTGGGGGCGCTGTCTCCTCCCCCCAATAGTTAAAAAACCCTAGTCGATCGAGGAAGAGTTTCCATCCTAGAGTTTAATAATTATTAGACTAGGACGAGCGCAAATTGCTTGGAGGTATAGCCCCTATGGCCAGTGAAAGTGTTGTACAGGACAGAGATTATACTCTGATTATTGACAAAAGTGGCAGTATGTCCACTGCTGATAAACCCAGCGAGAAAACCCGTTGGCAAATTGCCCAAGAATCCACCCTCGCCTTGGCTAGAAAGTGCGAGGAAGTCGATCCGGACGGCATCACCATCTATCTTTTCTCTGGACGTTTCCGACGCTATGATAATGTTACTTCCGATAAGGTGACACGAATTTATCAAGAAAATGAACCCATGGGGAGGACAGACCTAGCAGCTGTGCTGCAAGATGCCCTTGATAATTATTTTCAGCGCAAAACTGCTGGCAAAACTAAACCCAACGGAGAAACTATTCTGGTGATTACCGACGGAGAACCAGATGATCGCAAAGCGGTGATGCGTCAAATTATCGAAGCTTCTCGAAAACTCGATAGCGATCAAGAATTAGCCATTTCTCTGATTCAAGTAGGCCATGATCGACAAGCGACCGAATTTCTTAAAGCTTTAGACGATCAACTAGAATCGGCGGGGGCCAAATTCGATATCGTTGACACGATTACTATCGATGATATGGAAGATATGACCCTAGCGGAAGTTCTTCTCAACGCCATCACCGGTTAATTTCTAGCCAGTAGGGGTGATATCTCTTCACCCCTACTCAAGGAGGCTTTAACTGCTAGTCAGGGCGACCAATTTATCTTTTTCCTCATCGGATAATTGATCCGATTGTCCGGTGATTTGTTTGTAGATTTTGAGATATTCCAAAGCGGATTTATACCAACTGAAATCTTGAGTCATTGCCCGTTGCTGTAGTTTTTGCCAATCCTGTTTATAACGGAAACTTTCCCAAGTCCGGATCATACAGGTAAACAGGTCTAAAGGTTCATAGCGATCGAAACTAAATCCTGTTCCTTTTTCCTGAATTGGGTCGTGGAAAGATACCGTATCGACTAAACCACCGGTGCGGCGTACCATGGGGATGCAACCATAACGCATGGCCATTAATTGGGAAATGCCGCAGGGTTCAAAACGGGAAGGCATTAACAAAGCATCGGCCCCCCCATAGATGCGACGGGAAAGGGCATCACTATAGAGAAGATGCAGGGACATTCGCCCCCGGAAACGGGAAGTCATCTCCCACAGTTGGGTTTCATAATAGCGATCGCCTGTACCTAAAATAATCAATTGAGCATCAGTATAGGTGAGAAAGCGATCTAAAATTTGCATCACTAGATCAATACCTTTTTGTTCCACCAAACGCGTCACCATCGCCATGACAAAGGCACTTTTACTGACCTGTAGCCCCACTTCTTCTTGCAGGGCAATTTTATTGATCAGACGTTTTTCGATGGTTTCTGGGGTAAAATTCTGCTTAAGATAAACATCTTTAGCCGGGTCATACACCTCCGTATCGATGCCGTTGACAATCCCCACCAGATTGCCGGAAATATAGGACAATAATCCCTCTAAATTTTCGCCATAAATGGGGGTCTGTATTTGACGGGCATAGGTGGGAGAAACGGTAGTGACGCGATTAGCAAATTGAACCGCCGCGGCCATGGTATTATCGCCCTGCATATACCAAGGACACCAAGTCATTTTTTCTAATGCCTCCCGCCAAGGGCCCTGGTAGGCGAGATTATGGATAGTAAAAACGGTGCTAATATCGGGGTCTTGGTGCATCCAGACGGGAATCATGCCCGTATGCCAATCATGACAGTGAATAACTTGCGGTTTCCAGTAATTCCAAGCGAATTCCGCCGCACCATTCGCAAATAGGGTAAATCGCCAGGCCTCATCTTCGCCTCCGTAGATATTGCGTCCAGAGAAAGCTAGATGACCAAAGAGGTAGAGAGGAATATCCGTATCGGGTAAAACCGTCTCATAGACTAAAAAATCATGAAACATGGCGAATCCTGACCAAATGGGTTCGGAAGGGATGTCCATTTTTTCCTGGAGAAAACCGTAGTAGGGTAGAAAAATCCGCACGTCATGACCTAGCTGACGCAAGACTTTCGGTAATGCCCCAATTACGTCCCCCATTCCCCCAACTTTGGCAATTGGGGCGGCCTCGGCACCCACAAATAGAATTCGCATACTCTTCCCGCTTTACTTCACGACGACAAGAAATTTTAACAGATAAAACCACCCTAGCAGGATTTGCAAGCAGGTTATTATCGGATTAGCCTAGATTTTGCTTTCACCAACCAGAGAGCCAACGAGGGGCATAATTAGCTGTTTTGGACATTATTAAGTTTTATCGCCTTTTTATTAAGTTTTAGCTGCTCGGCACCGGCACTGTCTGCTATTGTCGATTTAACCGACATTCCGCCTATCTTCATATACTTTTATATATCTTTACATTCCCCAAACTGTTTTGACGAAAAACCTTCACTGTAGAAACTACTATTGAGAACATTTTCAATAATTGGTTTTTTCTAAGAAAAAAAATTACAATTCTTCACTTGGATAAAAATCAATCATTGTCGCTATAGTCCTTACTGGTAAAGGATTGTAGGCTGTTAAGAAGTGCGGAAAGTGGGACTTAAGGTACATTTCAATCAATCCGATTATTAGGGATGAGTGACGGGCAATTGTTCGCTTCATTGCCGCGAGGCAAATTCCCCACCCCCCTAGGTGTCCGGGTGGGGACTGACGCGGAATCGTTCACCCTAATTTCGGTAAACCCATACTATAGTTCTGCACTCTGGCGTTGAGATTATAGCTAATTTCCCCTTTTTGCAGGAGAGAACGGATAAAATGTTCTAGATCTGAACCGATGCGACGGAGATTATATTCGCTCAGTTCTTCCCCATTGTAGGATTCTACCAATTCATCAAACTTACTATAAACCTTATTGAGAGCCACTTCTTCCCAATTAAATTCATTATCGGGATCCACATCAAGAGTCAAGACATTGTTACTCTCGATTAATTGATTATTTTTTACTTCAGCCGTATAAATGCGAATATGACGGGTCGTGGATTTTAACAGCATGGAATCTTCAGGGTAAGTTAGACGCTATGTCTAAGATTTTGCCATGATTTGCGGAATTGGGGAATTGGGAATTGGGAAGTGGGGAAGTGGGGTGTGGGGTGTGGGGTGTGGGAATTATGGATTATGAAGTGGGGTAGATAGGGAAGTGGGGAAGTGGGGAGGTGGGGAAGCTGTCTCATCACCCTATCACCCCAAAACCTATCACCCTATCACCCTATCACCCTATCTCCTGCCTCCCGAACAATGTTTACGGATCGACCAGAAACGTGATACTATGATAGATTGCAGTGTTTAAGCAGAGATCACGAGTCCTATGGCCTTAACCCAGACCAAAAAACAAGAACTAATCAGCCAATATCAGGCCCACGAAACCGATACAGGATCATCGGAGTTACAGGTAGCTTTCTTAACCGAGAGAATCAACCAACTGACCGAACACCTGAAAGCTAACCCGAAAGACCATGCTTCCCGTCGGGGATTACTCCAGATGATCGGTCGTCGTCGGGGACTGTTAACCTATATCCAGAAGAAAGATCAACAACGTTATCAAACCCTGATTGGTCGTCTCGGAATTCGCCGTTAAGCATACCCCCTTTGCATCCCTACCATGGCCTCTGAATCGAAATCGACGGAGAAAAAAGAACGTCTCCCCTTTGAGCCGCGCCAAAATAAGCGAAAAACCCCGAAAATTGCCCCTAGTCCCGTGCCACCGCCCCTAAAAAATCGCTCCGAGGAAACCAGCTTAAAGGCGATTCCGCAAGTGGTCAGTCAACGGATGGCCAAACGGATGGCGGTATTTTGTGGCCTGCCGACGGCACTGGGGATAGCTTCCTTTTTTGGCTTCTACTGGATTATTAGCCACGATCTTCTCGAAATCCCTTCCTACGTCGCCATGCTCGTCAGTTTAAGCCTATTTGGTCTAGGTTTCATCGGTCTGAGTTATGGCATCTTCTCCGCTTCTTGGGATGAGGAGCGGGTGGGGGATTGGCTAGGATGGCAAGAATTTCAAGCTAATTTTGGCAGAACGATCGCCGCATGGCGGTCCGGCAAAAAAGAAGTGGAAGAAAAATAGATAACCTCTAGAAATCGTCAACAATAGAGATTAAAGAAAAAAATAAAAGGTTAATGCCATGATTATTGTCATGAAAGTTGGTTCCCCGGAAATTGAAATCGAGCGCGTCAGTGCCGAATTCGAGGCATGGGGATTAAGTCCCGAAAAAATCGTCGGTAAGCATAAAGTTGTCATCGGTTTAGTCGGAGAAACCAGGGAATTAGACCCCCTACAAATCCAAGAATTAAGCCCTTGGATCGAAACCGTCCTGCGAGTCGAACAACCCTTCAAACGCGCCTCTTTAGAATACCGTCACGGCGAATACAGCGAGGTTTTAGTCCCCACTCCTAACGGTGTTATCCCCATCGGCAGAAATCATACCGTTAGCATTGTCGCCGGCCCCTGTTCGGTGGAAAATGAAGCGATGATCGTGGAAACTGCCAAACGAGTGGCGGCAGCCGGAGCGCAATTCCTCCGCGGTGGTGCCTACAAACCCCGCACTTCTCCCTATGCTTTCCAAGGTCACGGGGAAAGCGCTTTGGAATTACTAGCGGCGGCTAGAGATGCCAGTGGTTTGGGTATTATCACGGAAGTAATGGACGCAGCGGATCTCGATAAGATTGTCGAAATAGCCGACGTGGTGCAAGTGGGGGCGCGCAATATGCAGAATTTTTCCCTCCTGAAAAAAGTTGGGGCGCAACCGAAACCGGTCCTACTCAAGCGCGGCATGGCGGCCACTATTGAAGATTGGTTGATGGCGGCAGAATATATCCTCGCGGCAGGAAATAGCAATGTCATTCTCTGCGAACGCGGTATCCGCACCTTTGACAGTAAATATACTCGCAATACCCTAGATTTATCCTGTATTCCCGTTTTAAGAACTTTAACTCACCTGCCGATCATGATCGATCCTAGCCACGGTACGGGTAAATGGGAATATGTCCCGACCATGGCCATGGCTTCCCTGGCAGCCGGGGCCGATTCCTTGATGATCGAGGTACATCCTAACCCGGCGAAGGCCCTATCTGATGGGCCGCAATCCTTGACCCCCGACCGATTCGATCGATTAACTCAGGAGTTAGCGGTCATTGGTAAGACGATCGGGCGTTGGCCCCAGGTTCCAGCACTGGTTTGATAAGATGATCAGGGGGTGAGTCAACCCCCTTTTTTTTGGCATAAATTTCGCTTTTCGGGGCAGTTATGGTGACAGTTCCTCTGGAGTTAAATACTGAGCAAATTAGGGGTGAGAAACGGGTAGTTTTTTATCATCTCAATTGGCTATCCTATCAGCAAATTTTACAGGCACTAGGGGAAAATAATCGCGCCCATTTATTTTATGATCGTGGCACTTTAGAGATTACTATGCCCCTAGAAGAACACGAGTTTTATCGAGAATTAATCGGATTATTTATACGGATTTTGGTGGTAGAATTGGGTTTAAAAATTAAAAGTATGGGTTCCACAACTCTAGCTAGGGAAGATTTAGAACGAGGAGCAGAACCTGACAATGCCTACTA
>NZ_JADBTF010000073.1:0-2686 GCF_020246295.1 Microcystis sp. M090S1
GCGAAAGTCTGTGGACTTTGTGTAAGACAGTACATGGTTTTTTAACCGTGGTATGCAACGGTGGTTGAAGCAGAAACTTAAATCGTGAGGTTTAGGAATCGCCGCACTTTTAGGGCGGCGAGGATGTCAAAAACAGGCTGGTTTTTCAATGCCTTCAAATCTTTGAGAAATCTTTTTCGATATTGAACCTTCAAGGTAAATCTATTCCTCTAAATAAGCCAGTGCCTCTTCGATAGCTAATAGTGGACTCTGCTGTGCCTCATCCATCGCTTGGTTAAGGCAGTAGTCTTCTATTGCTTCGGTGAACTCTTCACAAGACATATCTTCTTGGGGAAATACTTGTCTCCATAGTTCAATCGGAATGACAACGGCTTTGGTTTGTCCGTTTTGGTCAGTTATGTATTCTTCTGTCAACCCATCCGCCACTACCACATCCCAATCAGCATCTAATTCGGCGGCAGCTTGTCTGTAGGCTTCTTCTAATTCCTGTCCCTGTTCTTGAATTACTTGAATTTGAAAGTACCTCTCAGGGGATTTTTTCATTAATGAAGAACCTAGAGACCGAGATTTATGAATGAATAAATAATCGGCAATCGCTTGGCACACTAACTCGTTAGGAGAAATTCCTGCTGCTTGCACAAAATCATCTAAAATTGTCTTCAGTTCAGGGGTTAGGGTAATCGTAATTGTTTCCTTCATCATCTGTTTAAGTATAGTGATATCGCGCTGCTAAAAACTCGATGCGGTCATCTTTGACTCGATAGACTAGACGGTGTTCTGTGGTAATTCGGCGTGACCAGGTATTAGCTTCAAGATACTTTATGGGTTCTGGTTTGCCTATTCCAGTAAAGGGATCGGCAGTGACAGATTCTACAAGATCGAGTAGGCGAAAGGCGATTTTTTTATCTGTTTTATACCACCATCTTAAATCTTCTCGAAATTGGCTGTCAAAGACAATTGCCCGACTCTTGGCGTTCAATTCCTAACTCCTGACAAAGTTCTGTAACTGTCTGTCCCGGTATTGTTTTAACGTCCCTCTCCATTGAACGTTCAAGTGCTGCCAATAACTTTCGAGCATTCGCAGGCGATCGCAAAAGATAAACAGTTTCTAATAGGGCAGTTAATTCCTCTGCGCTTAATAGTGCCATATCTTTATGACCGGGGCGAGTAATAATCGCCATACTATTCTCGCTTTCCAGTCGATCCAGAAGGCTCGCTAAATTTTCTTGAGCTTGAGTGTAGGTAGTTTGGATAGAAAACATAAGGCGAGGGCAACGAGTTGATTCGATTTTAGCTTATTTCATAAATACAAAACAGCTTAGAAAACGGGTTTCTTGAAGAAACCCTGTTTCTGGAATAGGGGGCGATCGCTCCTCACTCCCCCTCAACCCAGAAGATTTGACGAAAAACAGAGATAAAACACTATATAATCGATTAAAACAGCGATACTTGACAAAATCGGGGGGGGGGGTGATAAGCTTTTTCGCATAATTTACCCGAATAAACCGATGGCTACTCAAAAAAGCTCATTCTTAAGCCGCTCCTGTTCCTTAAAGCCTGTCTCAGATTTTCTCGGTACAACAATCGGGATGGCAACTGCTGTCACCGTCGGAACGGTAGTTAGCTTGCCCGCACAGGCAACTACTCTATTTAGCCAGACAAATATCGTCACCAACCCAGGCGCAGGATTCAACGGCTCAGATGTCAGTCAAGCCTCTGCTACTGTGACTTCAGCGGGGGCGACTGTAACGCGCTTGGCACAAAGCTTTACCATTTCTGATGCAGGACTGTGGGCGATCGATAAGGTATCGGTGATGGGTTACATGACATCAACTTATGGGTTTCCCCCTGCTTCACCTTTTGCTGGCATCTCAGTTAATATTTGGGACAATGCCCCCGGTCTTGCTGGAAGTAATATCCTGGGTTCGTCCACAAATCTACTATCTACTAACTGGACTGGCGTTTACCGCACTTTCAATGGCGTGTTAAACAATGCCCAACGCCCAGTGATGAACATTGCCGCCAATTTCAGTGGTTCTGGTCTTACTCTTGCGCCAGGCACTTACTGGGCAGACTACCAACTAACGGGGCTGTCACCCACAGGAGGTACAACTGCTTTTACTCCTTTTCTAATGACAACTTCAGGAGGAAATCCCGTAACTGTAAATGGAAATGCACGGCAGTTGGTTTCAGGTAGCTGGATTACCATCAGCAGTGGTAATCCGGCTCAAGGGGTTTCTTTTCCCTTAACCGTAACAGGACAGAAAGTTCCCGAACCTAGTGCCGTTCTAGGATTGGGACTGTTAGGCTTGGGTGCATTGGTTAAACGCCAGTTAAAGCCAAAGCCAGACAGCGATAAGGCTTATAGTCATTTCAGATAAGTCTGATACACTCTAGACCGGTTAAACCCTTATGAACTCTGGCATTGATATTCTCAATCTTAATTGAAATGACTATAATTGCCATAGAAAACGGGTTTCTCAAAGAAACCCGTTTTCTGGAATGAGTATGGTAAGCTGAGAAACAGGGCAAAATTATCGCCAGGGTCAAAACAACTGATCATCGAAAATTTTGGGTCTGAAACCCCGTCGTTCTAGGTTGGCTTTACTGTTAAATATGAGCATCGTTTACGAAATATATGCTAGAATGTGAGACATGGAAAAAGCCTATTCGTTTCGATTTTACC
>NZ_JADBTF010000074.1:0-3106 GCF_020246295.1 Microcystis sp. M090S1
TTGTGGAAGCCTTGGAAGCTTTTCGGACAGCGATGTCTTTCCGTTTCTTTGAGTGGCTGACCGAGAATCGGGATGTGTTTGCCGCTTACAAAGCCAGTTTAGGCTTTGTTTGGGCTTGAAATTTGTTTAAGTCCCACTAGTAATCCCTAGCAAGGTAGAAAATATTCTCATGAAATCAGGATTGTTGAATCTGCCAGAAAAAAGACAGTTCAACAGCCCGATTGTGAGGGAGAAGTAGTTCAAGGCTGACCGCTAAGTACCTAAGCAAAATTAATTACACATATCTAACCACCTCTTGCCTCTTGCCTCTTGCCTCTTGCATGAGTGCCTATCCTAACCAAGAAATTAATTTTGCACGACTACTTAAAATAACTGATAACTGAGAAAACGGTAGCAATTTCTACCAAAAGTCAGAATAAAATTCGTTATTGTCATAAAGTCATGACGGAATGTAATTAAAACGAGAAAGAATGCGGATCGAGCAATTGCAAGCCTTTTTAGCCGTAGCCGATACGGGCAATTTTGGTCAAGCCGCGCGCCAGTGTGGAGTCACCCAATCGACTATCAGCCGCCAGATTCAATCCCTAGAAACCGATTTGGGCTTACCTCTTTTCCATCGTACCGCCCAAGCGAAGTTAACCATTGCCGGGGAGAAATTACTGCCCCGGGCGAAACGGATTTGTCAAGAATGGACGAATGTTCACGAGGAAATCACCGACCTACAGGCAGGAAAACAGCCAGAATTGTGCGTGGCGGCGATTCATTCCGTGTGCGCCCACTATTTACCGCCGATTTTGCCGAAATTTTGTGCTGAATACCCAGAAGTTCAGTTAAGAGTTACAGCACTAGGCAGCGATCGCGCCTTAAAAGTGCTGCGGGATGGTTTAGTAGATGTGGCGTTGGTAATGAATAATCGTTTTCTCACCTCTAGCCCGGAGATGGTGGTCGAGGTATTATACCAAGAAGCGATCGAAATTCTCATGGCCGCTAATCATCCCCTCGCCCAATACAAAGAAGTGCCATGGTCAGAATTAATCCCCTATCCGCAAGTGGTTTTCAAAGACGGCTACGGAATGCAAAGATTAGTACAAGAATGGTTTTCCCGTCAGGATGCCCACCTGAAAACCGTCATGGAATTAAACACCCTCGATGCTTTTCGCGGTGTGGTGCGTCAGGGTAATATTATCGCTCTTCTGCCCCAATCCGCCCTGATGGAAGCCCGTAGCGATGCCACCCTCGCCATTCGTCCTCTTGCTTCCCCTAGTAGCGAAAATCCCCATCTTAACAATGGTAAATTTAGTCATCGTCTCACCCGTCAGGTAGTCCTTGTCACCACTAGCGATCGCCTACAGATACCACCGATCGCTCATTTTTGTCAATTAGTGCGGCAAATGAATCAAAGTGTGGTTAAAAGCTTAGAAAACCACCCCGTCCAGCCTTAGCAATCCCCATCAATCCCATTTACTCTTTATTTTCTTCCTTGAGATGAGTGATACTTTTCGAGAATTATTAAAAGTGATCGGTAGTGGCACCCATACGGGCAGAAATTTAACCCGTCCCGAAGCGGCAATGGCCACCAAGATGATGTTAACCCAAGAGGCAACCCCGGCCCAAATCGGTGCTTTTATGATTGCCCATCGCATTAAACGCCCCACCAGCGATGAGTTAGCGGGAATGCTTGATGCCTACGCCGAGCTTGGCCCGCAAATAACCCTAGAATCAGCCTCTTTTCAGCATCCGATCGCTATTTTTGGCAATCCCTACGATGGACGCTCTCGCACTGCCCCGGTTACTCCGATCACTACTTTAATCTTAGCGGCGGCGGGGGTTCCCGTAGTCCTGCATGGGGGCGATCAAATGCCGACTAAATACGGTATTTCCCTGAGGGAAATCTGGCAGCAATTAGGAGCAGATTTTAGTCAATTATCCTTAGCAGCAGTGAAAGACTGTTTAATCACCACAAGATTCACTTTTTTCTATATTCCGCGCCATTTTCCCCTAGTAGAGAATTTTGTTACCTATCGGGAGCAAATCGGTAAACGTCCGCCCATGGCCACGGTAGAGTTAATGTGGTCGCCTTTTGTGGGTAATATTCATCAGATATCGGGTTTTGTTCATCCCCCCACCGAAGATCGTTTTCGCGAAACTTTCGCTCTGAGAAATATCTCTCACTTCACCACCGTGAAAGGATTAGAGGGCAGTTGTGATTTAGCCTGTAATCGGACGGCGATTATCGGTCTGGGAAATCCCACCGATCCCCCTTCCTTTCAGCGATTTTTCCTAAATCCTCGCGATTATGGCTTCTGTCCCTCGGATTATCCCCTCGAATCTTTAGAGATGCTCACCGCTAAATTAAAGGGTTTATTAGCTGGAGAAAACAATGAATTAACCGATGCGGCAATTTTTAACGGTGGTTTTTATCTTTGGCGCTGTGGAATTGCCCCGGATATCCCCACGGCTTTCCAGCAAGCACAAAAATCTTTACAGTCGGGAAAAGCCCTGGCTAAACTAGAAGAGATCAGTAATTATCTGGAAAATCAGGAATAGATAGGAATAGGACTGTAGGGGAAATCACTCCATCATAAATACTTTTGAGAAAAAAATTTTCCCGACTGCATCATTTCCTCGCTCAAGTGGGAAAGCTATGACTACGGAAAACGATTTAGAAGTTTGTAATTCCTATCACAGTCGCCGTAGAGAAGCCATCATGTCTGCAATTAACCCCTCGACGCTCGAAACTGAATTTATCTCTCCCTCTTTTTCTATCTTAAAACTGAAGGAAAACTCGATCGACCTGGATGAAGATTTTCTCGGCAGTGATTTGGAAGATGATTTAGTATCTAGTCCCGAAAAAAGCTACAGCAACGGCACAACTACCGATTTAGTACGTTTATACCTACAAGACATTGGCAGAGTGCCTCTGCTCAAACGGGACGAGGAAGTTGAACAAGCGCAACAGGTACAGCGTCATCGAAAATTTGGGTCTGAAACCCCGTCGTTCTACGACGGCTTTACTGTTAAATATTAGCACATTTACGAAATATATGCTAAAATGTGAGGTATGGAAAAAGCCTATTCGTTTCGATTTTACCCCACACCAACACAA
>NZ_JADBTF010000075.1:0-5051 GCF_020246295.1 Microcystis sp. M090S1
GGGAATCAACAATAAACTTAAACTAATAAAACGGAGAGGCTATGGCTTTAGAAACTTTCGGAATTTTTGGGTTAGAAGTATGTTATCTTGGCATCTTGTCTGTTGATTTAGCATAAAGAGTAACGAAGAGCCCTATTTTTTCATAATTAGGGGTCTCAAGACCCCCCTAGCGGGCGCAGAGAAAACCCTCACCAGCTAAGTATTTTTACTCAAGTCTCTAGAGGGGGACAGCTTATGTGACAGTTGAGGGTGCGGAATGTGGGTTTTAGGATACATGAGATTAAAATCTCGCTCCTTGTTTTCATCCTTGGGCTGAAGCCACAAGGCTTTCAACGGCAAGAATTTAGGTAACTCATGGGATTCTCCTAATCGCTAGATAATAGAACAAGCGTATTAATAACGTAGGGGTCCACCGTAACCACCGTATAAACCGACTCCGCGGGTACCGGCCCCCACCCCGTAAAAGCCGGGACCGACACCACCACCAACACCAATCCAATCGATAAATAGGGAAGTTGCCCCGCCGGCCTTGGGTAGAGTCCCTTCGATTAGCTTGTAGCTATAAATCAAGTCCTTGCCATCGATGACGGGATTGCTAATCTCGACGACAACTATAGTATTGTCTTGACGACCAGGTTCGTAGACTGAGAGGGTCGCATTGGGGGGATCGTTAGCAAAATTATCTTTTCCTGCCCTGGCTGTCCACTCATCCATATAGGCGGCCATGGTCAGATTACCAGCAATCCGGTTCGGGCGATCGGAAAAGTATAATGTCTGTTTGTTGACGTTCACCAAGCGAATTGTTTTTGTGACGGGATCTACCTGAATATCTTCTGCCGTTTGCACGAACATTAACTGCACTTTTTCTTGAGCAGGAGTAGTCTGGGCTACAGAAATATTGGGCATCCCCCAGTTAGTGATTGCCATGGCCGCTACTCCCAGAAAAAGTGTATAACGAAAACGCTTCAGGGATTTGGTCAATTGCTCAGAATTTCTCATGATTGCTCTCCTTAATACCCAGTTTAAATATACAACAGCTTATTTGATATTTTCAGTAATTTTCTTAGCTAACTATTTAGACTAATTAGCAATTTGCTATGATGGCAGTTTAGGAACGATCTGATCGACAAAAATATTAATCAAACCTTTCACCATAAATTGTACTCCGATCGCTGCTACAAATAGCCCCATAACTCGCTGAGTAATACTCAAGCCAATATCTCCCAAAAGTCTTTGTAACCATTGGCCAGCAGCGAGGATGAGAAAGACCAAAAAACTGACTAAAATTGTCATCAAAATCATTTCAATGCCCATACCGTCACCCAGCTTTGATTCGGCTTCACTGGCATAAAGGATAACGTTAGCAATAACCCCAGGTCCTACCAATAAAGGCATAGCCATAGGAATAACAATTTGCCGATAAACTGACTTAGCTTCGCTGAGATAATCCCCTCCTCGCTCATTAATTAAAAGCTCTTTTGTCCCTCCCCCAGAACCGTTAACAATGTTGATACCGATCATCAACAAAAGCACTCCACCAGCAAGGCGAAAAGAGTCTAAGGTGACACCAAAGAATTTTAGCATTGACGTTCCGATAAACATAAAAATTAACAACAAACACAAGACAGTTAACGAGACAAATAGAGCCACGAGTCGCTGTACTTCTTGACGTTCGCGAGCGGTGTAACTAATAAATATCGGCAGCATCCCCAGAGGATTTAAGAGGGCGAATAGAGTGATGGCAAAGTTTCTCAAAAAAGACCATTCCATAGAACAAAGTTGCTAATTTAAACTCAATTTTTTTGCTTTTAACCGAGGGAAAGTCTAGATAAAACTACCAGCGCGGTTAGTTTTTGCTATAGAAAATTAAACATTGGCTCGCCAGCGATCGCGATTCCTCCCCTAAGACCGAATAAGCGAAACCGTCGATCGCAAGTCCCCTTTTCTACTGCCGGGCCATGATAATTTTCAGACGTTCCTCCGGGTCGATCAGGTGGTCATGAGCGTCCGTACCCACATCCAGTTGAACCCAACCGATCTTGCCTGTGAAACGACTGGTTTTCGAGGTATATTCCGCCGCTACGGGGGTACCGGATTCGTAGCCGATATCCGTGGTCTCGTCCGCAGAGAAAATAAAAGCCTGAGTTCGTTCTACCCGACCCGTACCCACCGGTTGACCGTCGTAGTAGAGGGTGACATTTCCCCCCCGTCCTAAACCACCGCCATCGTAGGCAAACTCCATCCGTACCTGATGCTTACCGGCTGGGATCGTCTCCGTCGCCTCGGTGACAAAACTTTGAATCCCCAGCACGTTATAGACGAACTTGGCTTTTCCGTCGTGGGTATAGACACTCCAACCACCGAAGCGGCCGCCTTGGGCGATAATCACCCCGTCCGCGCCTTCCGGGGGAATGTTCAGTTCCGCCGTCACCGAGAAGGATTTATTTTTGATGTTGATGACGCTATTTTCAGACAAACGCCCCATCCCGGCAAAGAATAATTGCGAGTTTCCCCGCACGAGGATAGGCCGGCCAGCGGTGGCGGGATCGACCCGTTCCACTTGGCGATCGTCTAGGGGCAGTACATTATACTTAACCGCCTCGATCAGAAATTGTCGCTGTAGTTCGTGCAGTTTCTCTGGCATTTCCCCGGAGAGATCCCGAGCTTGCGTCCAATCCGTACTGCCGTCGTATAGTTCCCAGATATCATCGTCGAAAGGAACCATCGTCTGTCCAGTCATAATCCACGGGGTGCGGTGCTTGGTAATCGCACTCCAACCCTTGTAATAGATGCCCCGATTGCCAAACATCTCGAAATACTGCACATCGTGACGTTCGGGGGCGGCCGCGTCGTTAAAGGTATAAACCATACTCGTACCCTCGTAGGGACTTTGTAGGACACCGTTAACCATAGTCGGTTCGGGAATTCCCGCTACTGCCAACACCGTCGGGGCCACATCGATCAGATGACAGAACTGATGGCGAATCCCACCTTTTTCCGTGATGATTTTGGGATAACGAACAATCGTACCGTTGCGGGTCCCGCCCCAGTGAGAAGCGACCTGCTTCGTCCATTTGTAGGGGCTACTCATCGCCCAAGCCCAACCGACCGCGTAGTGATTATAGGAATCGGGCGCGCCGAAGTCATCCAGTTTCGAGAGGAGAAATTCCGGGGTTTCTAGACCCGCTAACCCGTTAAAGTTGGCCATCTCGTTAAACGCGCCCTGAAGCGTTCCCTCGGCGGATGCGCCGTTATCGCCGACGATGACGTAAACGAGCGTATCGTCGAGGATTTCTAGATTTTCTAAGGCTTGAATCACCCGTCCCACCTGCTCATCGGTATGTTCCAGAAAGGCGGCGTACACCTCCATCTGGCGCTCTAATACCGGCTTCAGGCGATCATCCATTTCATCCCAGGCGGGAATTTCGGCGTGACGGGGGGTGAGTTCGGCATTTTGGGGAATTACGTCCAGTTCTTTCTGTCGGGCAAAGGTAATCTCCCTCTGGTGATCCCAACCGTGAGCGAATTGGCCCCGATACTTGTCGATCCATTCCTTGGGGACGTGGTGGGGGGCATGGGTCGCGCCGGGGGCGAAGTACATAAAGAAAGGCTTATCGGGGGCGAGGGCTTTTTGTTGACTGACCCAAGCGATCGCTCGATCCGCCAGATCTTCGGTCAGGTGATACCCTTCCTCCGGGGTTTTCGGCGGTTCGATCGGGGTTGTTCCCTCGTACAGTGCCGGCTCCCACTGGTTATTCTCGCCACCGATAAAGCCGTAGAAATACTCGAATCCACCCCCGCCAGAGGGCCAAGCGTCAAACGGGCCGATCGGGCTGGTTTGCCAAACCGGTACCTCGTGGCACTTACCGAACTGCGCCGTGGAATAGCCGTTCAGCTTCAGGGTCAAGGCGAGGGGGGCTTTGGTGTTGGGACGAACGGAACTCTGCCCGGGGGCGGAGGTGGCGGTTTCGGTGATGTTGCCCATGCCGACCGAGTGATGATTCCTTCCAGAGAGCAAAGCCGCGCGGCTGGGAGAGCAGAGGGCAGTGGTATGAAAACGGGTATATTTTAGCCCCTGTGCCGCTAATCGCTCGAAAGTGGGGGTATTGCACGGGCCACCGAAGGCACTGGAGGCTCCGAAGCCCACGTCATCGAGCAGCACGATCAGCACGTTGGGCGCGCTGGCCGGCGGTCGGATATCTCGAATCGGGGGATAGTCAGTGTCCGGATTCTTCGCGTCGTAGGTGGTTAGACCGAAGGAGGTTAAGTCGGGAATCGGTAGAATTTGGCGTTGGATCGGCTTATCTTGGGACATCGTTCATTTCCTCCGGTAAATTTTTTCGAGAATCGATCAGGTCGAGAAATATTTAAATTTGTTAATTTCTCTTGACAGAATGCCTAATTTGTAGTGTTGAAGCGCATCGTTCGGTCCATTGACTATCCTATCGCTTGCCAAAATCGATAACGCGGTCGTTCCCTCCCAGCGCGGCCGTTTTAGGTCTACCAGATTCCAGAGGAAGACCTGTTTCCCCTTCAGCAGGTAAAATCCGTACCCACCGAAGCGCCCCCCCCTGAGTGACGATCATGCCGTTCCCGCCATCGGCTGGAACTTCGACTTCGGCCTTGAAGTTATCTCAAATGTCGGGGTGAAGACCGGAAGCGCTTAGCGCGACGGGATGAAACCCCGACCAATATAAAACAGCGAAGCACGACACTTCGACAGAGCTTCGGTGGCCACTAAAATCTTGACAATCTCTGCTGTACAGTTTAACTTAAAATAAGTTGTTTGAGGTCGATAAACAATGATTGTCGTAGAAATGAAAGCCGTGGTCAAACCGAGTCAGTCAGTGTTCTGCCATAGATGAAGCTATTCGTACAGGACAATTCATTAGTAATAAGGCTTTAAGGCTTTGGATGGATGCCAAGAAAGAAGACAAAATCGATAAATATTCTCTCAATAAATATTGTGCAGTTCGCAGCCATTCAGTTCAAGTTTGTCGATACTCTAAATTCTACTGCTAGACAAGCATCTGCTGAACGAGCCTGGGGGA